>NZ_JBHYGG010000038.1:0-20676 GCF_051859125.1 Gemmata sp. | reverse complement strand
GAGCGCCGAGCGAGGGTCCACGTGAACCCTCGCTCGGCGCTCGGGCTCGGACCAATACGATTCCCACAGATCCGGTCTCACACCCCGGCACCGAGCGGCTCGTCGGCCCGGGTCTCGTGCGGCGCTTCGGGGGCGGGCGGTGCGGGGAGCGTGACGCGGAACAGGCTCCCCTTCCCTTCCTCGCTCTCCACGGTGATCGCCCCGCCGAGCCGCGACACGTACTCCTTCACGATCGCCAGCCCGAGTCCCGCGTGGACGCCGGTGGCGTGCCGGGACGGGTCGGCCCTGTAGAACCGCTCGAAGATCTTCTCGCGCACCTCGGCGCTCATCCCGATGCCCGTGTCGCGGACCTCCAGCAGCACCGCGTCGAGCGACCGCACCGCCCGCAGCTCGATGGTGCCGCCCGGCGCGTTGTACTCCACCGCGTTGTGGAGCAGGTTCATCAGCACCTCGCGGAGCTTGCCGGCGTCGGTGTCGAGTTCCAGGTCGGCCGGGTCGCCCGCGCGGAGGGCGACGGTGACGCCGTTCGCGGCGGCCAGCGGGCGGATCACGCTCACGCACCCGGCGGCGAGGTCGGCCACGTCGGTCCGGGCGACCAGCACGCGGTCGTTCCCGGCGTCGAGCGACGCGAGCGTCATGATCCGCTCGACGAGCTGCCCGAGCTGCTTCGAGATGACCCGGCACTCCTCCAGGGTCGCCCGGTACTGCTCGGGGGTCCGCGGCTTGCGGAGGCTCACGTCGATGGTCGCCATGAGGGCGGCGATCGGGGTCCGCAGCTCGTGCGAGATGTCCGCCACTGCTTGCTTCTCCCGGGAGAACGCCCGCCGCAGCAGGTCGAGGGTCTGGGTCAGGCGGGCGTGGATCGGGACCAGTTCGGCGGCCAGGTCGGTGCCGTCGTGGTCCAGCTTGAAGTCCTTCTCGTTCACCCGGCTGACCGCGTCGGACAGCTTGCCGACCGGCACCAGCCCGCGGCCGACGACGACCGGGCCGCCGACGGCGACGCACAGGAACGCGGCCGCCCCGACGCCCGCGGCCCACACGCGGACGCTGGACCGGGCCTCGCTGATCTCGCCCGCGAGCTGCGCGAGTTCCGCGTCCCGCTCGTCGGTGAACCGGGCGAGCACCGCGTCGATGGCGCTCTGGGGCCGGGCGCACTGGACGTACAGCCGGGGGAGCGACTCCAGGCTCGGGGTCGGGGACGGGGCGACGCCCAGGCCGCCCGGGGGGGTGCCGCCGAACCCGGTCAGCGCCCACGACGTGAACGCCCCGACCATCGACCGCTGCGGCCCGCCGGGGCCGGGAGGCCGGTCGTCCTTGCGGTCGTCGCGGCGGTCGTCGCGGCCGCGGGGCCGGAACCACCCCACGCCCTGCGTCCCGTTCAGGTGCGGCATCTGGTACACGACCCGCCGCACCGGCTCCTTCTCGGGGCCGAGGTCCGCGTTCCCGATCTTCCAGTCCGGGGCGCTCACGGCCTCCGGGGGCTTGCCCGGGTCCGCGGGCCGGCCGTCGACGTCCGCGGGGTCGAACGGGAGCCGGCGGGTGCCGAGCGAACTGGACCGCCACTCGCGGCCGGCGGCCGTGTTGATCTGGAAGAACTCGACGGTGCGGTTCTCGTCGTCGAAGTGGTGCAGGTACTCGTCCGGGATCGGCAGGTTCGCGAAGTGGGTCCGGAACAGCACGAAGAAGTTCGCGTTGGCGCGGCCGAGCGGGAACGGGTTGTAGTTCGCGGTCGCGGTCCACGCGGCCTGGGCGAGCGGGTTCGAGCCGAGCCCCAGCGCGAGCGGCACCACCCCCATCGCGGCCCGGTGCCGGCCCCGCTCGACGTCGAACCGCTCGTGCTCGCGCTCCTGCACGATCTTACCGAGGAGCCGGGCCTGGTCGAGCAGCGCCTGGTCCACGCGGGCGCGCTCCTCGCGGCACCGGGAGTCGTGGCGGGTGGCGATGAGCGCCCGGTCGGCCGCCTCGCGGGCGTCGAGCACCCGGGCCGTGACCTGGTCGAGCACGACCCAGACGACCCCCAGCGCCGCGGCCAGCAGCGCGAATAGGTACAGCGTCAGGGTCCGGCGGATGGAGCGCATGGGTGCCCGGAGTGCGGGGGTCGGTAGTAAACACCGGCCGAGTGTATGAAGTGTACCACAGCCGGGCGAACCCTGAGCACCAGCGAGGGGGTGTCGCTTCGCCAACGCCGCCGCATTTCTTTCAGGCCTTCTTCGGGGCCGGCGGGTCGTCGTCGCCGCGGAGCATGTACCCCTCGCCCCACCGGGTGAGGATCAGTTGCGGCTCGAAGTTCTTGTCGACCTTGTTCCGCAGGTACCGGATGTACACGTCCACGACGTTCGAGGTGTTCTCGTCGTACTCGTCGTAGAGGTGCTCCCAGATCATGCTCCGGGTGACGACCTTGCCGCGGTGGAACGCGAGGAACTCGAGCAGCGCGTACTCGCGGGGCGTCAGGTAGATGGCCTGGTTCGCGCGGTTGACGGTGCGGGCCGCGGTGTCGATGGTCAGGTCGTAGCACCGCAGCACCGGGTCCTTCTGCTGGTGCCCGCGGCGGACCAGCGCCCGGACCCGGGCGAGCAGCTCGGTGAAGTCGAACGGCTTGGCGAGGTAGTCGTCGGCCCCGGTGTCGAGCCCCGCGACCTTGTCGGCCGTCGTGGTCTTCGCGGTGAGCACGAGGACGTGCGTCTTGATCCCGCCGGCCCGCCACCGCTTGAGCAGCGACAGGCCGTCCTCCTTGTCCGGGAGCTTGGGGAGCATGCGGTCGAGGATGATGACGTCGTAGGACGTGGTGCGGGCCTTGACGTCCCCCTCCTCGCCGTCGGTGGCGACGTCCACCGCGAACCCCTCTTCCTCCAGCCCCTGGCGGACGGCACGCACGATCGGGGCGGAGTCTTCGATCAGCAGTACGCGCACGCCAGTCCTCCCGGGGGTACGAACCCTTCTGAAGTCTACCCCCGGGTGGATGAAGCGCGTATGAGAATGGCCCGGCGGCCTTCTCACGGGATCCAGTTCGTCTCCGGCCCGACGGCGGCGCAGAACTCTGCAAGCAGCTTCGCCGCGTTGGTCAGGTCGTCCAGGTGAACGACCTCCACCGGGCTGTGCATGTACCGGTTCGGGATGCCGATGAGCCCCGTTGCGACCCCGGCCCGCGCGATCTGGATCGCGTTCGCGTCGGTGCCGGTCGCCCGCGGGGTGCCCCGCACCTGAACCGGGACGCCGTGCTGCTTCGCGGTCGCTTCGAGCAGGTCGAACACCCGCGGGCTGATGTTCGGGCCGCGGTACAGCACCGGGCCGCCGCCGCACTTGATGTCCCCCTGCGTCTTCTTGTCGTTGCCGGGCGTGTCGGTCGCGTGCGTCACGTCCACGGCGATGCCGACCGTCGGGTTGATCGCGTACGCCGCCGTGGTCGCGCCGCGGAGCCCGATCTCCTCGGCGACGGTCGAGACGCCGTACACTGCGGCCCGCAGCGCCCGGCCGTGGAGCAGCCGCACCGCCTCCATGCACACCCACAGGCCGACCTTGTCGTCCATCGCGGGGCTCGCCGCGAGGCTGTTCCGCAGAGGCCGGTAGCCGAGTGCGAACGTGACCGGGTCGCCGCACCGCACGAGCCCCTCGGCCTCCTCGCGGTTCTTCGCACCGATGTCGACCCACACGTCGGTGAAGTCGGGCACCTTGTTCCGCTCGTCCGGCTTCAGGAGGTGAATGGCCCGCCGCGCGACCACACCCGTGAGCGGCCCGTCCTTGGCCCAGACGGTGAGGTACTGGCCGAGGAGGATCTGCATGTCCCAGCCGCCGATGGGCTGGATGTAGAGGTAGCCGTCGCCGTCGATGTACTGGACCATCAGGCCGATCTGGTCGCAGTGCCCGGCGAGCATGATTCGCGGCGTTTCGGGCGGGTTCCACTGCGGGAACCGTGCGGCGAACACGTTCCCGTGCGAGTCGGTGGTCACCTCGTCGCTGACCGGGCGCATCCACTCGCGGACGACGTGCTGGATCTGCTGCTCGAACCCCGACGGACTGGGCGTCTCGAGCAGGGACTTCAAGAACTCGTGCGACGTATGTTCCACTCGTAAACACTCCGAAGAGGTTGATCCACAGATTACACAGAGGACACAGACTAGAAGACAGAGACGGAGCGGTCACGAACCGGGCGTGTCCGGGGTCAAGATGAACCGCTTCGACTGAAGAGAAGTCCGGCCGAAGTTCAGCAACAGGCCCGTTTCGTAACCGGTGCCCTTCAGATAGTTGAGCACCTGAGCCTCCTCAATCGGTCCGAGTTGCGTGAGGGCTTTCAACTCAACCACGACATCCCCGTAGCAGAGCGCGTCAGCCTTGTAGAACGTCTTGAGTAACCGCCCCTTGTACCGGATCGGGATCTCGACCTGCGGGGCGAACGGGATGCCCCGATCGGCAAGTTCGATCTCGAACGCCTCCTGATAGACCGCTTCGAGGAACCCGCAGCCGAGGGTGCGGTGGACCTCAATCGCCGCGCCAATCATGGCGTACGTCCGCGGATCGCTTCCCATCGGTCGCCCTCGTCAGACCCATATTCTCCCCTCTGTCTTTATAATCTGTGTCTTCTGTGTAATCTGTGGATAACTCTCTTCTGCCCTCGTCAGTGCCGGAAGTGCCGGACGCCCGTGAAGAGCATTGCGATGCCGTGTTCATCACACGCGGCGATGCTGTCCTTGTCCTTCACGGAGCCGCCGGGCTGGATAATCGCCGTGACGCCCGCCGCGGCGGCCGCGTGAACGTTGTCCGGGAAGGGGAAGAAGGCGTCCGACGCGAGCACGCTGCCCTTCGACTTGTCGCCGGCCTTCTTCACCGCGATCTCGACCGACACCACCCGCGACATCTGCCCCGCACCCACGCCGACGAGCTGCGTGCCCTTCGCGAGCACGATCCCGTTCGACTTGACGTGCTTGCACGCGAGCCACGCGAAGTGCAGCGCGTGGGACTCGGCCTCGGTCGGCTTCCGCTTGGTGACGACCTTCCAGTCGTCGGGCTTGTCGGCCCCGTAGTCTCGGGTCTGCACGAGCAGGCCGCCGTCGACGCGGCGGTAGTCGAGCCCTTGCGGGAAGCCGCTGAGCGGGCCGGTTTTCAGAAGCCGCACGTTCTCCTTCCAGCCCTTGAGCGCGTCGAGGGCGAGCGGGTCGTAGTCCGGCGCGATGACGCACTCGACGAATCGCTTGGCCTTGGAATCCATGATCGCCGAGGCGGTGTCGGCATCGACGGTTTGGTTGAACGCAATGATGCCGCCGAACGCCGAGAGCGGGTCGCCGTCCCACGCAAGGTTGAACGCATCGACCAACTTCGCGGACGTCGCCGCTCCGCACGGGTTGTTGTGCTTCACGACGACGCACGCCGGTGCCGCGTACTCGCGCGCGAGGTTCAGCGCCGAGTCGAGGTCGAGGATGTTGTTGTAACTGAGCTCCTTGCCGTGAAGTTGCTCGGCGGTGGCGACACAGGGTCGATCCGGCTTCGGCGACTCCGTGTAGAACGCGGCTTGTTGGTGAGGGTTCTCACCGTACCGCAAAGCCTGTGCCTTGATAGGCATTATCCGCAGCGCCCTCGGGAACCGCGGGTCGTGGGTCGCGTCATCCTTCTTTGCGGAGATGTGATCGACAAAGTAGTTAAAGATAGCTGAGTCGTAGTTCGCAATGATCGCGAAAGCGGCAGATGCCAGGAGACGACGACGAAAGAGGGTTAAGCTGCCACTATTCGCGGCAAGGTCCGATATCACCTGAGTGTAAAACTCTGGATGCGGCACTACAGCCACCGCGTCGAAGTTCTTCGCGGCGGCGCGGACCATGCTCGGGCCGCCGATGTCGATGTTCTCGATCGCCTCGGCCTCGGTCACGCCGGGCTTCGCGACCGTCTGCTCGAACGGGTAGAGGTTGCACACCACGAGGTCGATCTCGGGCAGGCCGTGCTCGGCGAGCGTCGCCATGTGGTCGGGCTTGTCGCGCTTCGCCAGCAGGCCCGCGAAGATCGCGGGGTGCAGCGACTTGACGCGGCCGTCGAGCATCTCGGGGAACTTCGTGATCTCGGCGATGTCCTTCACTTGAAGGCCGGCGTCCGCGATGGCCTTGCGGGTGCCGCCGGTGGCGATCAGTTCCACGCCGTACTTGGTGACGAGTTCGCGGGCGAAGTCCACGAGCCCGGTCTTGTCGGAGACGCTCAGCAACGCACGGCGGATCGGTCGGAGCATGGTTTTCTCCAAAGGCGAGCGGGGGGCGTGAGCCCCCCGAGTGGTTCGCGAGAGCAGAAACCTCGGGGGGCTCACGCCCCCCGCTCGCCAGGATCGTTCTATTTCCGCGGCCCGATCTGAACCACCCGCCCGGCGTGCCGCATCGTGACACCCCCGGGGAAGTCCCACGCCTGCACGCTACGACCCGCAACATCGCACGCGCGGTCCCAGGCGTCGGCGTCCATCTGCTCTTGCGGCCACGATTCGCGGTCCCACACCAATCGCATCACCGCCCGAACCACCGCACGCGACGCCCCGAGCGCCGCAACATCGAGGACGACCGTTCCGCCGACCCGCGGGCGCTCGGCCTTCGCCAGCACCTCGGCCGCACGCTCGGTGACGATCTCGTGCGCGTCGGCCGCGTGCGTTGCGAGCTTCACGAGTGCGGCCACGACATCTTGGTTGAAGGTGCGTAGCAGCGGGAGCAGTTCGTGGCGGATGCGGTTGCGCGTGAACCGCGGGTCGGCGTTCGACGAGTCCTCGCGGAACGCCTGACCGATGCTCGCGAGGTGGTCGAGCACGTCGGCCCGCGTGACGGCGAGGAGGGGGCGGATGATTTGGCGAGCGGCGGGCGTGAGCCCCCCGATGTCTTCATCTACTGATGCGCTCGGGGGGCTCACGCCCCCCGCTCGCCCGGAAGCAATCCCCCGCAGGCCCTGAATCCCGGTGCCGCGGACGATGCGGTGCAGGACCGTCTCGGCCTGGTCGTCGGCCGTGTGGCCGGTCGCGATCCACGCCGCACCCGCGTCGCGCGCGACCTCCGCGAAGAACTCGTACCGCACGCGGCGCGCCGTCGATTCGAGGTTGCCGCCGAGTGCGGCCACGTCGATCGACTTCGTCACGCACGCGAGGTCGAGCGACGCGGCGAGGTCGCGAACGAACGCCGCGTCGCCGTCGGACTCGGCCCCGCGGAGCCCGTGGTTGACGTGCGCGACCGTGAGCGCCCCAGTTCGGGAGGCCGCGAGCGCGCGGAGCAATGCTACGCTGTCGGCCCCGCCCGACACGCCGACGACGCCCGGCCCGGCGCACACCGGCGTCGCCGAGACGAACCGCCGCACTTCGCGCAGCACCCGCGTCACCGTAAGCCCCCGGGTCGAGTAAAATGCCCCGGCCCCATCGTTGCGGTCCGGCGGCAGTTGTGAAAGTCCGCTTGCATCGCATTTCAGCGGAGGCTATGCGTGCCACCCGAGCATACCGATATGGACAACGCACACGAATTGCCGGGGCCGAGAGCCGCGGGCGCGGCCCGGACCGGCCGCCTCGCACGGGCCGGACTGCTGGCCATCGCCGCGGGGCTGGTGTGCGTGTTCGGGGCCGCGTTCTGGATCAACCCGTACGCGCCCGACGGTACGCCGCGGACCATGGCGACGCACACCCAGCTCGGGATGCCGCCGTGCAACTTCGTGGTGATGACGGGCAAGCCGTGCCCGGCGTGCGGGATGACCACGAGCTTCGCGCTGCTCGTCCGGGGGGACGTGGCGGCGTCGATGCGGGCCAACTGGGCCGGGTCGGTGATCGCGGTGCTGTGGGCGGGCACGCTGGTCTGGGCGCTCGCGAGCGCGGCGGCCGGGCGGCTGCTCCTGCTCCCGCGGGGCCGGGGCGAACTGGTACTCACGATGACGGTCGGCGCGGTCCTCGCGCTGATGCTGATACGGTGGGCGGGGGTTCTGATCGGGGGGTAACCGTTTCGCGGTTCGCGTTTCGCGTTTCAAGTTCGAACCCGACCGGAGCCAGCGGCTTCGCGGCCCGGGACCGAACTTGAAAAGCGGAACTCTGAACTCGAAACTCCGACTACGGGGGGAGTTCACGGATGAACAAGACGTACCGGTGGGTCCGGCGGGCCGTGTGGGGGACGCTCGCGGTCGTCTGCACGGTGGGGTGCAACCCGCTCACGACGATCGCGTTCCTGACGCACAAGGACGTGAAGATCCCGGCCGAGTTCCCCCTCACGTACAAGGAGGGGCCGAAGAAGGACAAGGAGGAGATCGTCGTCGCGCTGTTCGTCAGCCAGGGCACGGGCCAGAGCTACGAGTTCGCCGGGGCCGACACGGCGCTGGCCAACGAGATCGTGAAGAAGCTCCCCGAGATGATCAAGGAAACCAAGCAGAAGCAGAAGCTGACGGTGCTCACCACCGCCCAGGTGAACAAGTTCAAGATGAAGAACCCGAACTGGCGGCTCATGCACGCGACCGAGCGGGGCAAGCAGCTCGGGGCCGACTTCGTCCTCGACATCCACCTGGACAAGATGAACCTGTACCAGCCCGGGAGCCAGAACAGCTTCTACGAGGGCCGGGCCGACGTGACCGTGGACATGTACGACGTCGAGGACAGTGCGGGCGAGGGAGCGGGCGAGCCGAAGAACTCGTACTCGCAGGGGTTCGCGTTCCCGAAGACCGGGTTCCGCGACGCCACCACCAAGCCGGTCAGCGCGTTCCGCCGCGAGTTCCTCGAGAACCTCGCCGTCGAGATCTGCCACCGGCACGTCGAGTACAAGCCGAGCAGCGGGATCGCCGAGGGCCGGTGACGGGTGCAGGTGCGGGGCGGGGGACGACGGGGGGGGCGCGCCGGTCCGGCGCGCCCCGGTTCGTTGTGTGGGGCGGCGGCCGGTGATACAATCCAGGTGCGACCCGACCCCGACTCTCCTCCGCGACCCCGCCATGCGAACCTGGCTCCGCAACGTCCGTCTGGCGACGGCCACCATCGCCCGCGGGATGTACGTCACGCTGCACTACTTCGTGCAGTCGCTCCGCCGCAAGTCGTTCACCCAGTTCTTCGAGTACCCCGAGAAGCCGGTGCCGGTGCGGCCCCGGTACCGCGGGTTCCACCGGTTCGACCTGACCACGTGCATCGGGTGCGACAAGTGCGCCCGGGCGTGCCCCGTCGATTGCATCTACATCGACAAGGAGAAGGCCGCGCCGCCGCTCAAGGGGTTCGTCGTCACCGGGTTCAAGATCGACTACACGAAGTGCATGTTCTGCGCGCTGTGCGTGGACCCGTGCCCGGTCGATTGCATCTTCATGGGGTCGAACCACGACCTGAGCACGTTCGGCCGCGACGGGTGCGTCGTGGACTACGCCAAGCTCCCGCTCGAGGTCGCGTGGGGCCAGGCGACGCTGAACCCGACCGCCGTTCACGAGTCAAAGCGCGTGAGCCTGCCGGTGTGGACCAAGGCGGCCCCGCAGGGGCCGGGGGCCGGGGGTCAGGAGTCGGGAACGCCGGCCGCTCCCGAAGCGGGCAAACCAGTCGCGTGACCCCCGGTCGGCTTTCTGACTCCTGTCCCCCGACTCCCGACCCCCGCCATGACCAATCTCGTCCTCGTCATCCTGATCTTCGCGGCGGCCGGGTTCACGCTCCTGGCGGTGAACCTCGTGCTCGGGCTGTTCGTGCGGCCGGACAAGCCGAGCCCCGAGAAGGGCGAGGTGTACGAGTGCGGCGAGAAGCCGTTCGGCACCGCGTGGGTGCAGTTCGACGTGCGGTTCTACGTCGTCGCGCTGCTGTTCGTGATCTTCGACGTGGAACTCGCGTTCTTCTTCCCGTGGGCCGTCGTGTTCGGCAGCGCCGCACGGGTGGCCGACGAGACGCGGCCGGCCGAGGTGCGGGTCGAGTCGGCGAAGAACCTCCAGCCGCAGGGCGACCCGCTCGCGCCGCCCACCGCGCCGCCGGCCCCGGCCGCCGCGAAGCACCTCGCGTGGGTCGCGTTCGCCGACATCATGGTGTTCTTCGGCGTGCTGCTCGTCGGGTTCGCGTACCTGTGGCGGCGCGGCGACCTCGAATGGGTGCGTTCAACCGCCGCGCACGACGCGGTACAATAGAGCAACCCCCGGAGGACTCCCCATGTCGGTGACAATCAACGACCCGGCCGCGGTTTCGACACTTGCGAGCGTCACGGGTGTCGAGGTCGAAATCCGAGGCCCCGACGGACAACTGCTCGGCCGGTTCACCCCTGCTCCACGCCCGGGGATGTCGTTTCCCGAACTGGGGGTGACCGACGAGGAGATGGAGCGCCGACTGAACGACCCGAACGCCAAGTGGGTGACCGGCGATGAGGTGATGGCCCGCCTCCGCTCCCTCCGGGGAACCCACTGATGTTCGGCTACCTCTGGCTGGACTCCACTCTCGATAAACTGGCTGGAATTTACGTCGCCCTTGACCTGTCGGACCAGGACCGATTGGCGGCCGGAGTCGAACTGTTCAACGCCCGGTTGGCGGCCGACCCGCTGGGTGTCGGTGAATCCCGTTCGGGCGGACTCCGGGTCGCGTTCATTCCGTTCCTCCGGGTCTACTTCCGTGTCGATGTCGCCAACCGGTTCGTGCGGGTCGTCGATGTGACCCGCTACGGCCGCTAACCAGACCCGCCCGGAGGACTCCCGTGGGCTTGCTCGAAGGTGCGATGGAAGACGGGTTCGTGGTCACGTCGCTGGAGGCGGCGGTCAACTGGGCCCGGGAGTCGAGCCTGTGGCCGATGACGTTCGGGCTCGCGTGCTGCGCTATCGAGATGATGGCGACCGGCGCGCCGCGGTTCGACATCGACCGATTCGGGGCCGGCGCGTTCCGGGCCACCCCGCGGCAGGCCGACCTGATGATCGTCGCGGGCACGGTGAACCTCAAGATGGCCGACCGGGTCCGCCGGCTCTACAACCAGATGCCCGACCCGAAGTTCGTGATCGCGATGGGGGCCTGCACGTGCGGCGGCGGCCCGTACTTCAAGTACGGGTACAACGTCGCCAAGGGCGTGGACCTCGTGGTCCCGGTCGACGTGTACGTCCCCGGGTGCCCGCCCCGGCCCGAGGCGCTGCTCGAGGGGCTCATGCGGGTGCAGGACAAGATCCGCAAGATGAAGGAGTACCACAAGGGGCAGCCGGCCGAGGTGCCGGTCCCGGCCCGCACCGGCGGCGTGCAACTGCCCCCGGAACTCGCGACCCCCGAGGCCTCGCTCGCGTTCCTGACGGAGAACAAGGAGCGGGCCAGGCCCGCGAAGTGAGGAGCGCCCCCGTGCCGATTCACGACTGGACGCGCGTTCGGGCCAACCGGTTCCACCACTTCCACCAGGACTGGACGGTGGAGATCGCCCGGGCGCTGAACCGGGGCCTGCTCCCGGAAAACTACCTCGCGCTCGCGGAGCAGATCACCGGCGGCCCCGAACCCGATGTGGTAACGCTGTCGCTGCCCGTGACGCCCGGCGGGGCCGAGATCGGGGGATTGACTGTGACGGAGCGGCCACCCGCTGTGAGGGTGCGAACGCAGTCCGAGGCGGTGACGTACGCGCGAAAAGCGAACCGGGTCACGATCCGTCATCCGGACGGTGCGGTCGTCGCGGTGATCGAGATCGTCTCGCCCGGGAACAAAGACAGTCAACACGCCGTGCGGTCGTTCGCGCGAAAGGCGGCCGAGTTCCTTCACGCCGGCATCCACCTGTTGATCGTGGACCTGTTCCCGCCGTCGAAGCGCGACCCGCAGGGGGTCCACAAGCTCATCTGGGACCGCATCCGCGACGAGCCGTTCGAGTTGCCGCCCGACAAGCCACTGACGCTCGCGGCGTACTCGGCCGGCACGACCATCACCGGGTACATCGAACCGATCGGCGTTGGCGAAGCGCTCCCAGATATGCCGGTGTTTCTCACCGCCGAGCGGTACGTCCCCTGCCCGCTGGAGGCGACGTACCGGGCGTCCTGGGACGCCTTCCCCAAAGCACTCCGTGGCCCGCTTCTGGAACCGCCCGCATGACCGCCGCCGACATCATCGCGCTCCTCGAACAGCAGTTCGGACCCGCCGTCGCGGCGAAGAATGCCGACGCGCTCGACCCGTTCGTCACGGTCGATCCCACGAGGCTCGCCGAGGTCGCTGCGTTCCTCCGCGACGACCCGCGGCTCAAGTTCGAGATCCTCAACGACGTCTCGGGCGTGGACTACCTGGAGACCGACCCGAAGAAGGTCGCGAAGGCCGGGTTCGACCCGCACCTGGAAGTCGTGTACCACTTGTCGAGCTTCTCGGTCCCGGGCCGGCGGTTCACGGTGAAGGTGGTGCTGCCGCGGTGGAAGGACGGCGTGGTCGGGCAACTCCCCGAGGTGCCGACGCTGTGCGGCGTGTGGCGAACCGCCGACTGGCAGGAGCGCGAGGTGTACGACCTGATCGGGGTGCGGTTCCTGGGCCACCCGGACCTCACCCGCATACTCATGAACGACGACTGGGTCGGCCACCCGCTCCGCAAGGACTACGAGTTCCCGCTCGAGTACCACGGCATCCGCTGCCGGTAAGAGACGCGGTTGGTATCCAGGTATGCAGTTCTCGTTCAAGACTGACGAGGAATCCCATGCGTTCTGCGGCCGCGTCGTGCAGGCTATGGAACTGCTTTTCGACATCCCAATCGCAGAAGGTGTTGCTCTTCTCAATGAGCACTGGCACGGGCAAGACTTCACTGAAGTGAACCCGCATGGGTGGCTGATCCACCACGAAACAGAGGCATACTGGGCTTCATGTATTGTGAATCCGCATCCATACGTCGAAGGTGAGCCAACTCAACACTGGCAGACAGTTGAGGACGAGGCGGAGCGCCGGATCGGACAGTTCCGGGCGAGTCATACCCATGATTGGCTCTATTATTAGCTGGCAAGCGCACGCGGCAGGCAAGAATGCCTGCCCCACCAGTTACACGAATAGCGCCGCTTCCGCGACGAGCCCGGGGCCGAACCCGAGCGCCACGACCGGCCCCGCCGCACCCTGCCGCCGCAAGCGGTCGAGCACGAACAGGACCGTCGGGCTCGACATGTTCCCGTGCTCCGCGAACACGCCCCGCGACGCGGCGAGGTCGGCCGGCGTCAGCCCCAGCGACTCCTCGACCGCCGACACGATCTTCGGTCCGCCGGGGTGAACGGCCCAGCCCGTCACGTCGGCCAGTGACAGCCCGTTGTCACCGAGCCACCCCTCGAGCCACGGGCGGAGGTGCCTCGCGATGAGGCCCGGGACGCGGCGGGAGAGGGTCATCTCGAACCCGTGGTCCCCGACCGTCCACGCCATGTCCACGTTCGACTCCGGGATCACGCACGAGCCCGACGCGACCAGCTTGAGCGGGGCGCGAGTGGCGCTCGCCTGCCCGGCGACCGCGGCCGCGCCGTCGGCGAAGATCGCGTTCGCGACGAGTTTGTCGGCCGCGTTGCCGTAGTAGTAGTGCAGGCTGCACAACTCGACGGCCGCGACCAGCACCCGGGCCGCCGGGTCGGCCGTGGCGAAGGCGTTCGCGACCCGCAGCCCGTTCAGAGCCCCGTGGCACCCCATGAACCCGACGTGCGTTCGCTGCACCGTCGGCCGCAGCCTCAGCCCGGTGATGAGGGCCATATCGACCCCCGGCGCGAGGAACCCGGTACACGACACGGTGACGAGGTGCGTCACCTCCTCGGCGCGGTACTTCGCCTCGTCGAGCGCCGCGACCGCGGCCCGCAGCGCGAGCGGCCCGGCGAACTCGGCGTACACCCGCAGGCGTTCGCCGGTGGTGGGGCCGACCCCGTCGTTCGCCTTCGTGGGGATGAACGGCGACTCGGTGAGCCGCGTGCCGTTGAGGATGTCCTGAACCACGCCGCCGGCGATGACGAGGTGGCGGCGGGCGTTCCCCGAGTTGGCGTACACCGGGCCGAGCCACGTCGAGGTGCGGACGTCCGGCCCGGCCATGAACCGGGCGACACCAAGCCCCTGCTCGGGGGTGATGTGCTCCGGCGGGACCGCCGTACCGAGTCCGTGGATCGCGAAGCTCATGTCGGCGGCTGGGCTGGGTGGTTCAGGGCGGACGTAAAGGGCGCTGCGAGGCCGGGCACGAGGCCCAGCGCCCGGACGGCGAGGCCGGTGAGGCGCGGCGACCGCAGCACGCGCGACACGACGCGGCACACGCTCTGCCGCCGGGCGACGACTCGGGCGTGGGCCGCCTCCCACTCGCGGGCGAGGCCGGGGTACCAGTCGTTGGCCGCGATCGGCCCAAGGGCCGCCGCCGACATCACGGCCCAGGCCATCCCCTCGCCGGTGAACGGTTCGACGTACCCGGCCGCGTCGCCGACCACGAACGAGCGCTCGCCCGCGACCCGCACCGGCCGCCGCGTCAGCGCCGGCGTTCCCTTCCAGCTCGCACCGGCTAGGTCGGGCGGAACGGGCCAGCCGGCGCTGCCAAGGACATCGGCCGCCGCGGGGCCGAGGCCCCCGGCCGCTTTCACGAACGCCGGGTCGAACGCGGCCGCGACGTCGAGGCGACCGTCCTCCACCCGCACGAGCCCCACGTAGCCGCCCCGCCCGGTCGCCATGAAGATCGTGCCCGCGGCGTAGAACGCGGGTGCGGCGTCGGCGTTGAGCACGATCCCCGCACCGATCCGCGACCCCGGCTCGGGCGTCGCATCCCCGCCCGTGAGGCCTGACGCGACGATCACGACACCGGCTCGTGAGAGTAGGTCGCTCGCTCCGCGAGCGACACCAGCCGCACTCCGAACACTACCGGTCACCTGCACCACACCGGGGCGCGACTCGCGGGGAGAGTAGCCCCCCATAAAAACGACATGCCGGTTTGGGGGGACCAACACCCCCCCGCCCACCACCCCCCCCCCCCCCCCCCCCCCCCCACAACTCCCGCACACCTCAACCCCCCGGGGCCCCTCCTCCTGGAGCTCCGCCCCGACTTTAAACGCGACTGGCGTGTTCGGTCGGAACTCGACGCCGCTGCGAACCGCCGAGTCGATCAACCGCACGTCGAACGAATCGCGGGACAACGCCACGCCGCGGGGCAATCGCACCTCGGCGCTCCGCGGGCCGGCCGCGATGCGCACGCGGGTCAGCGGCACGGCACCGGTAAGAACGTCCCCCAGGCCGAGCCGCTCGAGGGTGCGGACCGCGGCGCCGTTCAGGCAGCAGCCGCACACCTTCGCTCGCGGGAACGTCCCCTTGTCGACGAGCAGCACCCGGCGGCCGCGGCGGGCGAGCTCGCGGGCGGTGACGGCACCGGCCGGCCCGGCTCCGATGACGAGCACCTCGTGCGTCACGACCGCTCCCACGAGAGCAGGAACCGGGCCGGGAACTTGCCCCGCACCGTCGCCCCGGAAAGGCCGGCGCGGTCCGCGAGGGCCAGCGCCTCGGCCGGCGTGAACGCGGAGCGCACGGACGCGGGGCCGTCGAACCGGACGACGGGCGATGTCGTGAGCAAATGGCACGCCAGCCACACGCCGAGGAAGCTGAACCGCGACCGCGACAGGTCGTTCACCAGCACGAGCCGGCCGGCCGCCGCGCGCATCGCGGCGAGGAGTGACACCGCGTCGTCACTTGATAAATGGTGCAGGAACAGCGAACAGGTTACCACATCGAAACCGGTGGGGAGTGCGGTTCGCAGCGCGTCGTGGACGAAGAACCGGCCGTCCGGGCAGTTCGCCGCGGCAGTCGCGACCGCCGTCGGGCTGACGTCGCACCCGCTCACCTCCAGCGAAACGCCGGCGCGCCGGGCCTTCGTGAGCAACCCGGCGGGCACGTCGCCGCTGCCGGTCGCCACGTCGAGAACACGAACCGGCCGGCCGAGAGTCCGGGCGAGGCGCGCAACCGGAGTCCACAGCACCGCGGCCGAGCCGCTGACGCGGTTCAGGCGCGCCAGCCCCGCGAGCGCGAGCCGGTGCGCGCCCGGGTCGATCCCGGGGTCGTCCATCAGTTCGGGAATCCGTTCGCGGGTTCGCAGCCGGGAGGGGAACAACGGCGGGCTCCGGGGTCCGACAAGTGATATTGTAGCGTCACCGCCCCGTTCCGTTTCCACCGGGTCGAACATGGCCGAACCGAATCGGGTCGAGCGCGAGTTCGGGGTCCCGTTCCCCGGGCAGATCCTCGACCAGGCGAAGTGGACGCAGACCGCCCTCAAGGCGATGCCCGACGGCCCGCTGAACTGGCGCGAGCTGTTCGGCCGCGACGCGCCGGTCGTCCTCGACGTCGGGTGCGGGAACGGGCGGTTCCTGATCGGCTCGGCCCTGGCGCGGCCGACGCACGACCACCTCGGGGCCGACATCCTCCCGGTCGTGATCCGCTACGCCCGCAAGCGCGGGAACCAGCGGGGCCTGCCGAACATCAAGTTCGCGGTCCTCGGCGGCCGCGAGCTTCTCGAACGGCACGTCGCCCCGCACTCGGTCGACGAGGTCCACTGCTACCACCCGCAGCCGTACTACGACCCGGCGAAGGTCCACCTGCGGCTCGTCACCCCGGAGTTCCTCGCCAGCGCCCACCGGGCGCTGAAGCCCGGCGGGCTGTTCGTGATCCAGACCGACAACCCCGGGTACTGGAAGTACGTGCGGGAGGTGGTGCCGGTGTTCTTCGACTTCCACGAGCGGGTCGGCCGGTGGCCCGACGCGCCGAAGGGCCGCACCCGCCGCGAGATCATCGCGCTGAAGCAGAAGCTCCCGGTGTTCCGCGGGCACGGCGCGGCGCGCACGGACCTGAGCGGGGACGAGGCGCTGCGGCGGGCCGAGTTGCTCCCCCCGCCGACGTTCGACGCCGACCGCCGGCTCCGCGACCTCGACCGCCTCGCATAAGCGGAAGGTGATCTCGAATTGTGGTTGGCGGGCCGCCACGGAGGGCGGCCCCTACAAATCATCGGCTTTCGGTTCGTAGGGGCCGCCCTCCGTGGCGGCCCGCGTGGGGCGAACGACTCAACACCGCTTGCCAGAGGCCTGCCACCAACCTCTTGGGCCGCCGCAGATGACCGACCTGACCGCGATCCCCCGGCTGGCCCGCAGCCTCGCCCGCGTGGTCGAGATCGCCCGCACGCTGGTCAAGTACGGCCTCGGCGACGTGCTGAAGAAGCTCGACTACCACTTCGTGCGGCGGTGCACCCGCGACACCGAGGTCGCCCGGATCTCGGAAGAGACCCGCGAGGCCCGCATCCGCCTCGCGCTCACCGAACTCGGCACCACGTTCATCAAGTTCGGGCAGGTGCTCAGCACGCGCCGCGACGTGATCGGGCCTTCGCTCGGCGAGGAACTCGAGAAGCTCCAGTCGGACGTGCCGGCCGAGCCGTTCGACGTCACCCGGGCCACGCTGGAGGCCGAGTTGAAGCGGCCGCTGGCGGAGCTGTTCTCGGCGTTCGAGGAAGAGCCGCTCGCGTCGGCGTCGATCGGTCAGGTCCACCGCGCGACGCTTCCCGACGGCCGGCGCGTCGCGGTGAAGGTGCAGCACCCCGGGATCGCTCGGCGGATCGAGGACGACACCGCCATCCTCGCGGAACTCGCGGCGCTCGCCGAGCGGTTCGTGCCCGAACTGCGGACCTACCGGCCGGTGAAGCTCGTCGCCGAGTTCGAGCGGACCCTCACCCGCGAACTCGACTTCCGCCGCGAGCTGCGGCACCTGCAACTGTTCCGCCAGGCGTTCGCCAAGGACCCGTGCGTCGTGTTCCCCGAGCCGGTCCCGGCGTACTCGACCGGCCGAATCCTGAC
This sequence comes from Gemmata sp., assembly GCF_051859125.1. Classification (NCBI taxonomy): domain Bacteria; kingdom Pseudomonadati; phylum Planctomycetota; class Planctomycetia; order Gemmatales; family Gemmataceae; genus Gemmata; species Gemmata sp. The sequence goes on along the minus strand of NZ_JBHYGG010000038.1, from coordinate 2,997 downwards.
GATGGAACTGCTCGACGGCACGCCGTTCAACCGCCCCGACGAACTGCGGGCGGCCGGGGCCGACTTCGCCGCCCTCGCGCAGCGCGGCGCGCGCGTGTTCCTCGACATGGTGTTCCGCGACGGGTTCTTCCACGCCGACCCGCACCCCGGGAACGTGCTGTACCTGCCGCCCACTCCCGAGCGGCCCGGCGGCGCGATCGGGCTGCTCGACGCGGGCATGGTCGGCCGCATCGACGAGCGGCTGCGGGAGCGGATCGAGCGCGGCGTGGTCGCGGCCATCAGCAAGGACTCGGCCGCCCTCACCGAGCAGGTGATCCAGGTGGGCGACGTGCCGGCGCACTTCGACGCCGCGGCCCTGCAGTGCGAGGTCGCCGACCAGCTCGCGTTCTACCACGGGATGCCGCTGGGGCAGTTCCAACTCGGCACCGCGCTCAACGAGATGACCGACGCGGTCCGCCGCTACCAGGTCGCGCTGCCGCCGACCGTCGCGCTGCTGCTGCGGATGCTGGTGATGCTCGAGGGCACCGGGCGCACGCTGTCGCCGGCGTTCAACCTGATCGAGCTGCTCGCGCCGTACCAGCGCACGCTGCTGATGAAGAAGCTGTCGCCGCGGCGGCTACTCCGGCGGCTGGGCACGGCGGTCGAGGACTGGGACGAGCTCCTCCGCACCCTGCCGCGGCGGGCCGGGACGCTGTTCCGGATGGTGCAGCAGGACGGGGTGAGCGTGCAGTTGCTGCACCGGCACCTGGAGCCGTCGGTGAACCGGCTGGTGTTCGGGATGCTGGTCGGCGCGCTGTTCGTGGGGTCGTCGATGATGTGGGCGTTCGGCGCGCCGCCGCTGGTGTGGGGCGCGTCGGCGTTCGGGGTCGCCGGGTGCGCCGCGAGCGTCGTGCTGGGCTACCGGCTGTACCGGGCGATCCAGCACACCGGCCGCCTCGAGGAGCGCGACGACCGCGAGTGAGCCGCAGACACGCCGGACCTGGTGACTTAACTTGGAAGGCAGCAGTGCTACTCGGTCGCGGCATCAAGTAATTCGTCCAGGAGATTCGGCTTCTGCTGGTTCCAGTTGGGACCGAAGGTCTCCCAAAGTACGACTATCCCCAACAACTCCGGAGGCGAGTACGCCGAGAACGAATCCTCGCCTCTATAAGCCGTCCAAAGGGTCTCGGCACCGTCTGTCATCGTTGTCGCTTGCAGTCGATACCCCTTCTCTCTCAAGACGAGAAGAGTGGGATTGTAGGTGTTCCCCGCCGCGATCAAACCCATTGCGGTGATCCTCCAAGCGCTCACCAGCTACCTCCGGCAATGCCAGCCCCTCTGGTCCTCGGCGCGGACCGCTTCCGACTTGAGTGAGACGTTTTGGAGTGGTTGCAGACGCGACGATGTGACCGGCGATCACTGTGCGTGGCACCCCTCACCCGCCGCTCGAAGACTCGCGGCGACCTCTCCCCGCAGAGCCGGGGCGAGGTGGGGCCACTGCTGATCCTCAAAGCGAGGGGGGGCACCAGCATCGACGAGGGTCAGCTACCCCACCTCGCCCCACGAATGTGGGGAGAGGTCGCCGCGCTTCGCGGCGGGTGAGGGGGTGCGACCCTTCCCCGCCGCAACCACGCCTCCTCCCTCCAACCACGCGGTCCCGCGTCATCTCACTTCATCTTCTTCAGCTCGAAGTGGAAGCCTTCCTTGCCGTCGAACCCCTTGGGCCGCTTGTCCTTCTCCATCGAGTACGCGAGCTTGACCACGTCGTCCTTCGCCTCGATGATGCCGGCCGCCTTCGAGCCCTTGGTCCCCTCCGGCCCTTCGAGGATCTCCATGTCGATCGCCATCGGCGTCGCCTTCGGGTCGATCTTGTAGCTCATCACGAACTTGACGCCCATCCCCTCGATGGTGATCTTGTCGGCGGTGAAGGTGTACTTGCCCTTCTTCGCCTCCTCGTCGATGGCGGTGCCGTTCTTCTTGCCCGACACGAGCGTGTACTTGCCGTCGAGCTTGGGGCCGTCGCCGGCATCCTTCTTGTCCTCGGCGCGGCCCGCCAGCCCGGCGAACCCCATTACGCCCAGGGCCAGCGCGAACGTTGCGATCGTTTTCATCCTGACACCCTCACGGAGCCTCAGCGCCGCGCCGCGGAACGCCCGCGGCGCGGCGTCGGGATTCTACGCTCGACCTGGTCGGCAACAACTGTACCAACGGCCGCGCGCTCAATCTTCACGCTCACAACAGCCGGCGCGACTCGCGCGCGAGGGCGTCGGCGAGGAACCGGAACATCGGCGCGAGGAGGTCGTCCGGGGTGCCGGGCGCGTCGAGGTCGGCGGCGTGCGGGACGCCGACCGCGGCGAGCTTCTCGTGCAGGCGGTCGTTGCCGCGGTGCCGCGGGTCGGTCGGGGGGCACGCGAACCAGACGTTCGCCGGCCAGTCGTGCCCGCCGACGTGCAGCACCGCCGTGTCCTGCCGGGCGTACTCGCGGCTCGGGTACATCGCGTCGAGCGGCGTGCCGCGGCCGTAGTGGTCGTGGAAGTCGAGCGTGCCGCACACACTCGCCGCGGCCGCGACGCGCTTGGGGTGCCGGAACGCGAGCCGCAGCGCCCCGTGCCCGCCCATGCCGACGCCGGCGACCGCGACGCCCCGCGGGCCGATCCCCCATGTCGACTCGACCCACGGGAGGACGTTGTCGAGCAGGTGCCGCTCGGGAGTCAGCGCAGCGTCGAAGACCGGGCTGACGCGATCGACCCACCACGTCGGCCCGGCGAGGGGGGCGACGCAGCGCAGGCGATGGGCCTGGAGTTGTGCGGTGACCGCGGCGGACGCGGCCGGCGACTCACCGGATTCGTCGTGGAGGAACAGGACCGCGAACGGGAGCGCCCCGGGCGGCTCGAAGTGGTCCGCGGGCTTGCCGGCGATGGGGGTGCGGGACCAGCCGGTGTGCATGGGAGTGGGTCCACAAACGGGCGAGCCGGGAGCGCGAGCGACCGGAGGAACGTTCCTCCGGTCGCTCGCGCT
>NZ_JBHYGG010000037.1:0-20718 GCF_051859125.1 Gemmata sp. | reverse complement strand
AGGCCGGCCCCGCCCGCGGCTGGGGCCAAGCCCCCGACGCCGGCCGCCCCCGGCGCCAGGCCCCCGGTCGCACCCGGCGCGAAGCCGGCGGTGCCCGCGGCCGGCGGGGCCAAGCCCCCGGTGCCCGCCCCGAAGACCCCGGCCGGCGGCTCGCCCAAGCCCGCGCCGGCCAAGAAGCCGACCAAGTCGCGGCACACGCACATCGACAGCAACACCCGGCAGCTCGGGCAGAAGCTCGTGGACCTCGGGCACCTCGACGAGGCCCAACTGGAGGCCATCTACGAGGACATGCGGACCCTCGACGACCGGCTGTCCGAGCTGGTCGCGCAGCGGAAGCTCGTGTCCGAGGACCAGCTCCTCGCCGCGACCGCCGAGGTGTTCGGCATGCGGGTCGGGAACCTCGAGGACGCCCGGCCCCAGCCCGACGCGGTCAAGCTCGTCACCCAGCAGATGGCCGAGCTGTACAAGGTCGTGCCCCTGTCGCTGGAGAACGACGTCCTCACCGTCGCGCTGGCCGACCCGAACAACCTCCAGGCGCTCGACGACCTGAAGAACCTGCTCGGGATCCGCAACGTCAGCGCCGTGCTCGCCCCGCCCGCCCAGGTCACCGCGCTGCTGGCCCGCGCGTACTCGGGGGGCAAGGAGGAGTCGATCACCAACCTGATCTCCGAGCTGGAGGCGTCCGGCGCGGGGAACGAGAACTACGGCCGCGAGAACTCGATCGACCTCGACGGCGCGATGGAGATGGCCAACTCCGCGCCGGTCCGCAAGCTCATCAACATGGTCCTCCTGATGGCCATCCGGGACCACGCGTCCGACGTCCACTTCGAGCCGTTCGAAGAGGAGTACAAGATGCGGTACCGGTGCGACGGCGTGCTCTACGACATGGTGCCCCCGCCCCGCCACCTGGCCACCGCCATCGCCAGCCGCATCAAGGTCATGGCGAACCTCGACATCGCCGAGCGGCGGCTCCCGCAGGACGGCCGCATCGAGCTGAACGTCGGCGGGAACCCGGTCGACATGCGGGTCAGCGTGCTCCCCACCCTGTTCGGCGAGAGCGTCGTCATCCGGGTGCTCGACCGCACCAACGTCGGCCTGTCCCTCGACCGCATCGGCATGCCCCCGGACATCCTGGGCCAGTTCCGCGCGTGCATCAAGAAGCCCAACGGGATCGTGCTCGTGACCGGCCCGACCGGCTCGGGGAAGACGACCACGCTGTACTCGGCGCTGTCGGAACTCAACGACATCGACACCAAGATCATCACCACCGAGGACCCGGTCGAGTACGAGATCGACGGCATCGTGCAGTGCCCGATCAACCACGAGATCGACGTCACGTTCGCGACCGCCCTGCGGGCCATCCTGCGGCAGGACCCGGACGTGATCCTGGTCGGCGAGATCCGCGACCTGGAGACGGCCCAGATCGCCATCCAGGCGTCGCTCACCGGGCACATGGTGTTCAGCACCCTGCACACCAACGACGCCCCGAGCTCGGTGACCCGGCTCCGCGACATGGGGGTCGAGCCGTTCCTCATCACCGCCACCGTCGAGGCCATCCAGGCCCAGCGGCTCGTCCGCCGGGTGTGCCAGAACTGCCGGGCCGGGTACGACCCGACCCGCGAGCAGATGATGGAGCTGAACCTGACCCCGGACCTCGTCAAGGGGCGGCAGTTCTTCTACGGCGAGGGGTGCGACAAGTGCAACAACCTGGGGTTCAAGGGCCGCACCGGCCTGTACGAGCTCCTCATCATGAACGACGACCTCCGCGACATGGTGAGCACCGGGGTGAGCACCGACGCGATCCGCGCGTACTGCCGCAAGATGGGCACCGCCAGCCTCCGCGACTCGGGCCTCCGGGCGCTGTACGCCGGCACCACAACCCTCGACGAGGTGGTCCGCGAGACGGTCCTCGAGGACGAGGCGTAAGTCGAGTGCGGGGTGCGGAACGCGGGTTCGCGTCTGGTCCGAGCCCGAGCGCCGAGCGAGGGACAGCGTTGCCCCTCGCTCGGCGCTCGGGCTCGGACCGGAAGCCAGGCCCGGCCCACCGCTCGCGGGATGGAATGAAACGCCCTGGTAGACGTTACCCCTGACGGGGCGCGGGGATTCGGCCAGGCGCTCGACGCACACAACGGCTCTGGAGCAGCGATGCCAAACTTCAAGTACGAGGCACTGGACACCTCCGGCAAGGAGGTGAAGGACTCGGTCGAGGCGACCAACGAGGAAGAGGCGTCGGCCAAGATCAAGTCGATGGGCTACTTCGTCACCAAGCTCACCGCCGTGGCCGGCGCCGTCGGCAAGGACGGCAAGAAGAAGAAGAAGAAGGGCGGCGGCAAGAGCCGCAAGACGTTCGCCATGGGCGGCGTCAAGAACAAGCAACTGGTCATGTTCACCCGCCAGTTCTCGACGCTCCAGGACGCCGGGCTGCCCGTGCTCCGGTCCCTGCGGATCCTCGAGAAGCAGATGAAGCCGTCGGTGCTCAAGAACTCGCTCATCGACGTGGTCGAGGACGTCGAGAGCGGCCAGTCGCTGTCCGAGGCGCTGGGCAAGCACCCGAAGGCGTTCAACAAGCTCTACGTCAACATGATCAAGGCCGGCGAGGCCGGCGGCGCGCTCGAGGTCATCCTCCAGCGGCTCGCCGACTTCCTCGAGAAGGCCGCCAGCCTCAAGGCCAAGATCATCGGCGCGATGGTGTACCCGTCGGTCGTCATCTTCGTCGCGGTCTCCATCCTGACGTTCATCATGGTGGCGATCATCCCGAAGTTTAAGAAGATCTTCGACGAGTTCGGGCTCACCCTCCCGTGGGCCACCCAGACCCTCATCCGCATCAGCACCTGGATGAGCGAGTTCTGGTGGACCATCCCGCTGTTCCCGGCCGGGCTCTACCTGTTGATCAAGGCGATCCGGCTCACGCGGGCCGGGAACTACGCCCTCGACCGGGCCACGCTCTGGATACCCGTCATCGGCGACCTGGTCGAAAAGACCATCGTCGCCCGCACCATGCGGACCCTCGGGACCCTCATCAGTTCGGGCGTGCCGATCCTCGAGGCCATCTTCATTGTGAAGGAAACGGCCAACAACGCCGTCTTCGAGCGAATGTTCCTCCGCGTTTTGGAGTCCATCCGCGAGGGCGATACAATCGCCGAGCCCCTCAAAGAGGCTCGCATCGTGGACGACATGGTCGTCAACATGGTCGAGGTCGGCGAGGAGACCGGCGACCTCGACACCATGCTCTACAAGGTCGCCGACTTCTACGACGAGCAGGTCGACACCCTCGTCAAGTCGCTGATCTCGCTCCTCGAGCCGATCATGATCGTGTTCCTCGGGTTCACCATCGGCGGCATCGTGATCTCGCTGTTCCTGCCGCTCATCAAGCTGCTGGAAGGCCTCTCGAAGTAGTGGTGAGTGGGGAGTGGGGAGTGGACAGTGGGCAGTGAAGACAAGACCGTTCAGCAGTAGGCGGTGCAGGAGACGGTTCCGTGGGCTCGATCGTGACTGCCCACTGTCCACTCCCCACCGCCCACTGTCCGACCGACAGGAGCGACGCGATGCCTCTCTCGATGAACACGACGCCCGCGACCCGCCGCCGGGCGGCCTTCACGCTGGTGGAACTGCTGGTGGTGATCGCCATCATCGCCGTGCTCGTGAGCCTCACCCTGGCCGGGGTCCAGCGGGTCCGCGTCCTCGGCCCGCAGACCGAGAACGCCGCCCGCATCCAGCAGATCCACTCAGCGATCGGCAGCTGCAAGAACGACCTCAAGCTCGACTACATCCCGGCCCACCAAGTGAGTGCCGGCGGATTCAAGATCAAGTCCTCCTACTACCTGGGGCCGCCGGTCACGGTGCAGCCCGCGGACCCAGAGCTCGACTTTCTGCTTCGGGCGTTCCCGAGCATGAACGTAAATGCCACGGGCTACACGGGTGGAGATCTCACGCTCGACGCGAACCAGACGCTGTGCTTTTTCCTGACCGGGGGCACGGTCACAAACTTCACAGGGTTCTCAAGCAACCCGGCACAGCCGTTTTCCAAAGTCGGGACGACCCGCAAGGGGCCGTGGCTGGAGCCGAACATGAAGATGTACGACCAGGCCACCGGCCGCATCCTCGACGTGTACGGCATTCCTTATGCCTACTTCGCCGCGGTCGGTGGGAAGCAAGGGGCGTACGCGGGCCAGACGTTCGGCACCCTGACGCCATACACGACCGGCACGCCCGCGCGGTTCATGAACGAGAGCGGGTTCCAGATCGTCTCGGCGGGCCGCGACAAGACGTTCGGCACCGGCGGGGGGCTCCCGGCAAGTCAGGCCGGCGAAGACAACCAGTCCAACTTCAGCAAGTACCTGCTCGGCGGGCGGCTGGACTGACCCCCGGCCCGGCGAGCGGGGGGCGTCAGCCCCCCGAGGCTGGGGGTCGCAATAACCTTGGGGGTTCACCTCCCCTGCTCGCCCCAGACAAAGCGCCCGGCGCACACTCGGAGGCTCTCCGTGACACAGACGAACCGCTCCCGCCGGCTGCCGCGGACCGCGTTCACCCTGGTCGAGTTGCTCGTGGTGATCTCCATCATCGCGCTGCTGCTGAGCCTCAGCACCGCCGCGTACCAGCGGGTGCGCATCACCCAGATGGTCCGCACCTCCGAGGACGTCGTCGTTAAGGTGCAGATGGGCCTCGACAACCAGGTGAAGATCATCGCCGACAAGGTCCGGCAGGAGGCCCTGCCCGCGACGCGGTCGCAAGACTTCACCGACCTGAAGCCGTTCTGCGACAACGACGACGATCGCACCGCCGCGGTGCTCATGTACTGCCGGCTCCGCCAGAACTTCCCGCAGACCGCAGCCGAGGTGTCGGCCGGGAGCTTCACCGTGGGCCCGGTGACGTTCCGTCGCCCGACCGCGTTCAACTCGCTCGCCACAATCACCGACGGGTCGACGGACAAGGTGTCGGCGGCGGTGCTGTTCGCGGCCCTGAGTGGGCAGTCACTGGGCGGCAACACGTTCGCCGCCGACGACGCGCTCTCGGGGGCGCAGCTCGACATCCCGGTCACCGGCGCGACCGGCGGCAACGCCCGCGTGTTCAAGGACGGCTGGGGCAACCCGATTGGGTTCAAGCGGTTCTACCAGTCGGACGAACTCGACGCCCCGCCGTACAGCGACGCGAAGTTGGGGATCGGGGCCAAGGATCATTTCGACCCCCGCTACAAGATTTACAACTGGGGGCCGACCGTGGCGAACAAGACCACGCTTCAAACAACGCTTGGCTTCTCGTCATGGGGCCGCAACACCACCGTGACGGCGTACTCGTGGGGTCTCGACAAGACCGCGAACACCGCCGACGACATCCTGGGCTACCGCCTCCGGTCCATCGGGGCGAAGGGGGGGCCGAAGCAATGACCAGCGCCGCCATCGACCGCCGCGGCACGCGCCGCGGGTTCACGCTCATCGAACTGCTCGTGGTGATGGCCCTCATCGCCGGCCTCGCGGCCATCGCGATGGTCGTCGCGCCGTCGGCCGTCAACAAGGACCGCACCGCGTCCGCCGTGTCGCAGATCCAGGGCGCGCTCCAGATCGCCCGCGCCCGCGCCGTCCGCGACGGCCTGCCCCGCGGCGTCCGGTTCATTTACAACCCCGCCCCGGGCAAGCCGAATCCCAACTTGGTGACTGAGTACCAGTACATCGAGGTGGCGCCGATGTTCGTGCCCAACCCCGGCGGCCCGCTCGGCGTCGCGCCGTACGCGCCGACCACACCGCCCTACGTCGAGTTTACGTACTCACCGACCACCGGAGCGGTCAACAGCCGGACGTGCCGCATCCACAGCCTTGATGGCTCGCACCAAGTCCAGGTCTTCGCCGGCGGCACGCTGTACCTGCCGACCCTCGGGACGTGGCACCGAATCATCTCGGCGACCCCGCCCAGCGCCACGATGACCGTCACGCTCGACACATACCCGGACCAGCAACTCGGGGCGGAGACGCACTGGCGGACGTACCACTTCGGACTCAACGGCGGGCCGCGGACGCTCCTTGGCGAGCCCACGCTTCAACTCCCGCAGGGGACGTGCGTGGACCTTGCTCAGTCGCAACCTCCGGGCGGCGGCGGCCAGGACTACGACATCCTGTTCACCCCGAGCGGGCTGCTTACCGGTGGCTCGACCCAGGGCCTCGGGCAAGTGTTTTTGCTCGTTCGCGATCCGAATAAGGGTAACCCGATTGTCTCGCCATCTCCCAATCCGGCAACCTACAGCAATGCTGGCGAGATGTTAGTGGTGTCGATTAAAGCGAAGACGGGCGGGATCGGTGCGGCCCCAGTCGACTGGAGCGCGGACCCGTTCAGCCTCGCGAAGAAGTCCCTATCGGGACAGTAGTGACCGAGCACCCGGCGCGCGGAGCGCGCCGGCGACCGTGGGCGGGGGCGACTCCTCGCTCGGGGCGGAACGGGCCGGACGCCCCCCTCAACCTCTCCGAGTGTTGAACGCGCCCAGTCAAGCACCTGGAGATGTTAATGCGACGCCGCCCTGGTTTGACGCTGACCGAGGTTCTCGTGACGCTGGCGATCCTGTCCTTCGGAGTTCTGGCGGTCCTGACGCTGTTCCCGCTCGCCGCCTCGCAAATGGCGATCGCGGTGCGGGAGGACCGCAGCGCGCAGGCGGCCAACGCCGCCGACGGCTACCTGCGGGCGTACTGGAAGAGTGAAGTCGTGGACAAGGTGAAGGCCGGGGACACGGTGACCGAGCCGTTCTACGAAGCGCTCACCAACCCGAACGACCTGAATGTGGTGCCGGCGGCCGAACTCAAGCCGCTGATGCTACCGGCGGTGACGCTGCCGTTCCTCCCCGCGGAGGCGAGCTACCCGGTGTTCATCGACCCGATGGGGTTCGCGGCCCGGACCGGCGGCTCGAAGTACTGGGTCGGCGACAACGGCGGGGCCAGTGCCCCGCGCCGCTCGCTCAGCAAGTTGACGACCGCGCAGCAGGCGTTCCGCACGTGCAGCCTGATGGACGGCCTCGGGTACGACGAGAACGGCCACCCGACCCCGGACCGCGAGCTGCGGTACAACTGGATGTGGGTCGTGCAGCGGCCCGACAACCGGGAGCAGTTGAAGGCCGACATGACGGTGCTGGTGTACGACCGGCGGGCCCACATGTACGCCCCCACCGGGTCCGAGGGGTGGTTCACGACGCTCGGCGTCACCGTCGCCGGGAGCACCACGGTGACCCTGTCGTACACGGGCGCGGCCCCGGACGTGCGGCCCGGCACCTGGATTGCTGAGGTCACCCAACTGAGCATCACGCTCCCGCCGACCAAGGTGCGGAACGCGAACTTTTACCAGGTGGTGAGTTCGAAGCCGGGCGCGGCACCGCTGACGCTCGACATCGAGCTGAACCTCCCGCTCAAGGTCGACGCCGCGATCGGCGTGAGCCTCATGAAGTTCGTGGTGCTGCGGGGCGTGTCGGGCGTGTACCCGCGGCCCCAACTGACGGACAACTGACGGACGGTCAGGACACCCGGCCGGCGAGCGGCGACATCTCCGCCACCGCTCCATCGGCCGGACATCAGAGCGGGACGGACCCCGCGACGGTGGAGGCAGAACCATGTCTCGGCGACCCGGACTGACGCTGACCGAGGTGCTCGTGACGCTCGCCATTCTGGCGTTCGGCATCCTCGCCATCCTGACCCTGTTCCCGCTGGCCGCGTCGCAGATGGCCATCGCCGTCCGCGAGGACCGCAGCGCCCAGGCCGCCAACGCCGCCGACGGGTACATCCGGGCGTACTGGAAGTCCGAAGTGGTGGACAAGTTGGCGAACGCGGAGCCTGTAACCGAGCCGTTCTACGCGGCCCTGCTCGACCCGAACGCCGGGGTCACCCCGCCCCACGGGACGTTTGCCCCGGCCGCGGCTGGCGAGCCGAGTTACCCGGTCGTCATCGACCCGATGGGGTTCGCGTCCCGGGGGCCGACCACCGGGAGTTGGATGGGGGACGCCGGGGTCTCCAACACCCCGCGGCGGTCGCTCTCCCGAATCACTTCGGTCGGCGGTACGCAGTACCCGTTCCGAGTATGCAGCCTGATGGATGGCATGGGGTACGACGAGAACGGGCACCCGACGGCCGACCGCGAGCTGCGCTACAACTGGGCGTGGATGATCCAGTGCCCGGACGCGGGGACGCGGACGACCGCGAACCTGAGCGTGATCGTGTACGACAACCGGCCGAACCTGTACGCCCCGACCGGGTCCGAAACAATCCACACCGGGACCGTCACGCCCAGGACCACGCAGGTAATCCTGAGTGGGAGCGTGAACGTGAAACCGGGCGGGTGGATCATGGACGTCACCGACCCGACCGTGAACTCGACCAACAAGATCCGCCACGGAATCCCCTACCAGGTGGTGAGCGTGGTCGACGGCGGGGGCACCACGACCCTGGAACTCCAAACGCCGCTCCAGAAGGCGAACGACCCGAGCTGGACGCCGGCCACGTACAACGCGAAGTTCGTCGTGATGCGGGGGGTAACCGGCGTGTACCCCCGCGCCCCGCTGACCGGGAACTGACGCCGCACCGCGACCCGACGCACACCGCACGCACCGACCGAGGACCGACGCCATGACCGCCTTCCGACCGATCCGCCGCGGCATCACGCTCATCGAAATGATGGTGGCGATGGCGCTGGCGCTGGGGATCATGCTGATCCTCACCGAGTCGTTCAAGATGGCGCTCGACTTCGTCCGCGGGGCGCACTCGACCGGCGAGCTGATGTCGCAGCTCAACAGTTCCGGCATCCTGATGACCCGCGACATGCAGGCCGACCACTTCATTGATGCAAGTGGGAACCCGGCCAAGCTATCCAATCAGCGACTCGATCTGCCCGGCTGGACCCCACCGCCAGGCGGGTTCTTCCGGATCTACGCGCCGGACCCGGGGCCGGACCCGCTCTCTCCGTCCGACGCCCAGGGGTTCAAGATCAACGCGCCGGCGACCAACCACCAGTTGCACTTCACGGTGGTCATGCCGGCGGGGGTCGACACGAGCTTCACGCACAACTCGGGCGGCGGGACGTACAGCAGCCGGGCCGCCGAGGTCGCGTACTTCCTGGCCCCGATGAACAAGAGCACCTCGGTTCTGACCGGGCCGACCGGCGGTCTCCCGCTGTACAACCTCATCCGCCGGCAGCGGCTCGTCGCGGTCACCACCGACGAGGAGACGTCGCTGGCGCCCGTGGCCACTGACAGTGAGGTCATCAGCCGGAAGATGACTCCGTTGAACCCCGCGGCCGCGAACACGATGGCGACGGTGATGCAGGTCGCCAACCGGATGAACCCGCCCGCGCAACTCGCGGGCACGCGGTTCGGCGAGGACATCGTCGTCTCGAACGTGCTGTCGTTCGAGGTACAGGCCGACTGGACGCCGGGCAGCGGCGTGCCGGCCCCGCGGACGTTCGGTGCGGGCAACACGGACGCGCCCTACGACTTCATCCCGATGACGCCGAGTAGCGGGGTGTTCGACACGGGCGTGACCCCGACGCCGCCGATGATGGCCCGCATCAAGTCGATCCAGGTGGTGATCCGGGTGTACGACCCGCGGGTGAAGACGACCCGCCAGAACACCTGGAAGTTCGCGATGTGACCGCGGCGGCCCCGTAGCGGCCGCCACCGCCCCGCACCCGACCGACCCCCGCGCACGCCCGCGCCCGCACCGGAGACCTGACCATGTTGCGGACCCCCAGACGCGACCGCCGCCGCGGCAACATCCTGATCGTCACGCTGTCCCTGCTCGCCCTCATGGCGGTCGTCGGGCTGACGGCCGTGTACTACACGAAGGACCAGGCCGAGCGCGCCCGCATCCAGGGCCAGCCGAAGGGCGGCGGCGAGGGGTTCTCGGCCGACGGCACCGCCCCCGCCACGCACTTCCTCCGCACGCTGGTCTACGACGAGCACGACTACGGCACGGGCCTCCTCAACAGCGCCCGCGGGGTCAGCCTCACCGCCACCATGTACGGCCGCAAGCCCGGCGCGAACATCGCCTGGAACGGCCCCGGCACCTTCGGGGGCTCGTCGGCGTTCGTACCCGACCGGCGGAAGCTCGTGAACCATCGATTGTTCCCGGGGATGACGACGGTCAGTCACCCCGAGTACGACGCCGAGTACGGTATCGCGACGGCGTACCCTGCGACCTATGGCGCGACGCAGTACGCCAAGAACCCGCCGTACACCTACCCGGACATCAAGGACTTCTACCTCGCCTCGCTCTGCCCCGCGACCGGCGAGGTCGTTGTTCCGTCGTTCCACCGCGAGGCTGCGTTCGGCCCACTCGACCCGTCGAACCCGAACTGGACGAGCGGTGCGGGCAAGTATCTGACTCCCCGCCCGCGGCCGCAGGAACACCCGAACTTCCCGCCGGTCCCCCGGAACCAGGACGGCACCGTCACCGGCGACGTGCAGAACCTGCCGGGCGGGTTCTTCATGACGGCGGCGAACCAACCAGCGATCGCTCGTAATGAAAGCATCTGGATCGACACGGGCCTGCCGGCGTTCACGCTGCCCAACGGCAAGCGGGTGAAGCCGCTGATCGCGCCGCTGATCCTCGACCTCGACGGCCGCCTGAACCTGAACGCCCACGGCAACGTGATGGGCGGCGGCACGGCGCACCAGTCGGGCCAGGGCTTCGGCCCGTGGGAGATCAACCTGTCGAAGGTGCTGGGCACCGACGCGGCGACCGTCCTCGCCGCCCGCGGCGTGGTCGCGACCCGCTCGGGCCTGACGAGCCGGGCGTTCTCCCCGCACATGCCCGCCGGCAACGAGCTCCCACGGTCCGCACAGGTCGCGTGGACCGGGTTCACCGGCAACCCAACGCTGACGTTGCCGGCCGGTGCCGCCACGGACCCGACCTACTCCAACGGCTATCTCGGTACCAACGCGGCCGTCCCGAACCACCCGAGCGTTTACAACCCGTACGAGTGGGGTGCCACGGGCGCGACGAAGGCGTTCCCGTTCACCGACACGAAGATCCTGAGCATGCGGTACGCCCCGTACCGGTACGACATCAGCCAACTCTCGTTCGCATCGTCCGCGAACGCCTCGCTGGTGGGCACGGCGGCGCTGCCGAACCCGAACCCGCCGCACCAGACCACGCCGAACCCGTACCGCACCGACGCCTCGCACGCGAACCGCATGCTCACGACGACGGTGTCGAACTCGCTCCAGCGCTCGATGCTGATGCCGGGGTACACCGGCACGACGCCGCTGGCGTCGGACCCGGCCGCGGCGCTCGGCCCGATCGACCTGAACCGCCCGCTGGCCGACTACCGCGGCGCGACCGCCACGGGTGCCCTGACCCCCAGCACCGTGAACGCGGCGAATGCGTCCACGGCTGACAACGACCGGCAGCAGTTCGCGATGGACATCTTCGCTCGGCTCGTGGCGGCGACCATCACCGAAACGACGACCGAAGCCAGCGTGAACCCGACCACCGGGGTGGTCACGCTCGGAACGGCCGCGACGCCCGGTTCGGCCCCGTACACCAAGCTCCGCCAGTTGGCCCAACTTGCGGCGAACATCGTTGACTACATCGACAGCGACGACGTCAGCACGGCGTTCGTGTGGAACCCGCAGATCGCCGGCGACCCCCGCAACCCCACGAACTTCGCGGCCGGCGAGTTGGCGAACCGGGTCGTGTTCGGCGTCGAGAAGCCGCGGCTGGTCATCAACGAGGCGTACTCCGAGGTCTCGAACGACCCCACCGACCCGGGCGTCACCGACGCCACGAACAAGACGCAGACGGCGGACAAGCCCGCGCACGTCCGGTTCTGGGTCGAACTCCAGAACCCGTCGATGCAGCCGTATAGCGCCGCGACCGCCGGCCCGCTCGGGGACGGCTCGGCCAAGGTCAAGTACACGCCCGGGGAACTGGGCATGGTCCCCGCGTTCAACCCGTACCAGTTGGTGATCGTGCGGAACAACAAGGGCGGCACGCCGGTCATCAACGGCCTGCGCGTTCCGACCGACGCGAACTACCAGACCAACGTCACCGGCGACCTCCCGAGCGGCGTGGACCCCGACATCAGGTTCGACTTCTCGCCGGCCTCGACGGCGACCACCCAGTCCATCCAACCGATGAACGGCATGGCGGGCGACGGGATGGTCGTCCTCGCGGCGAACGTCCCGGCGGCCCCCACGCCCCCGCCGGCCGAGTGGTCGGACTTTACCCCGGGCGCCGGCGCGTTCCCGAACAAGATCGACGGCACGGCGATGCCGATGGCCATCGGCGGGAGCACGACGTCGCTGGCGTACCCCATCCCCCTGCCGATGCCGGCGACCATCAACAACGACCTCGGGACCGGCGCGGCGTCGGTCGTCGGGCGGCACGTGCTGCTCCTGCGGCGGCTCGCGAACCCGTACCTCCCCGGCCCGACGCAAACGAACCCGTACATCACGGTCGACGTCCTCGACCACGTGCGGTCGGCCGACCGGGTCATCCTGGCGAACGGCCAGAACCTAAACAACGTCCGCATGGCCCGTGCCGCGGTCGGCGGGGCGGGGTACGAGCCGAAGACCCCGGACACGCTGCTCCCGCACTCGGTCGGCAAGGTCCAGCCCCTCGCGGCGTACTCCGACCCGGCGCAGGCCGACTCGACCACGGCCACGGCCACCACCGCGTACCCGGCGACCACGATGGTGGTGCAACAGAACCCGGCCGCGCCGGCCGACGGCGTCAAGCACACGCTCGGCAGCCAGAACAGCACGCTCGCGAACCCGTTCGACTGGTTCCTCCACCTGGACCGGCCGCTCGTCAACCAGACCGAGTTGCTGCACATCGCGACCGGCCGGGCGCACGACGCGACGTTCAATTTCGTGGGTGCTGGCGGCACGAAGTACGGCGGGGCGGCGCAAACCGTGATGCTCGCGGCCACGGCGACGCCGCCGTACGACCGGCTGTACCGGGCGTTCGACCTGCTCACCGTGCAGCCGTTCGGGCACCAGACAGCCCTCGGCGGCCGCATGGCCGGGCGGATCAACATCAACACGATCCAGGACCAGCGCGTGTGGGACTCCCTGTTCGACGCCCAGAACAATGGCTTCGACCAGACGTTCGTCACGAACCTCTGGAACCAGTTGATGGCGACCCGCACGGTGAACATGGCCACCCGCTACGACGTGGCCGGGAACCCGCACTCGTGCCCGATCCCGGGCTCGACGGTTCACGACGCCGGCACAGCGACGGGCGACCGGCCGTTCCTGCCGTTCGGCGTTGCGACGGTTGCGGCCGGCAGTGGGGTGACGTTCAATGCCGGCGTCGGGATCAACGACACATTGTTCCGTCTCAACACCGCCACGGTGCCGCCGCTGCCGCCGCTGCCGCACCTGCTCGTCCCGCCCGTCACCGGGCACCCGTACCAGCAGGCCGAGGCGCTGCGGAAGATCCTGAACAACACCACGACCGTCAGCCACACGTTCGCGGTGTGGATCACCGTCGGGTACTTCGAGGTCGAGGGGCCGGAAACGCCGACGCCGGTCGGCGGCACGTTCGTGACGCTCGGCAAGGAGTACTACCTCAACGCCCCGGGCGACACGCGGAAGAAGTTCTTCGCGCTCGTGGACCGCTCGAACATCGGGTTCAAGCCCGACGAGTTGACCACAGCCGCTCCGGCGCCCGGCGCTCCGTACACGCAGATAGACCACCCGTTTTTCACGACCGTCGAGGAGAACGCCGCGGCCGGCACGACGATCAAGATCGCAACCAGCGGCACCGGGACCGTGTACTCCGATGGAACGCCTGTAACGCTCACCGCGGGGATGCCGCTGGCCATCGGCGTTGGGGCGAACCGCGAGATCGTCACGATCAACGCGGCCCCACCGGCGGAGGTTGCCGGTGTCACGACCATCACCGTGGCCCCGGCGCTGGCGAAGCCGCACTACGCGGGCGAGAGCGTGTCGAACATCGTGCCGGGGAACCCCGGGGTGCCGACCGACTTCGACCCGACGATCGCGAAGTACAAGGCCGTCGTGCCGCTGTGGGTCAAGCTGCCGTGACGCGGTGACGCGGCGGAGAAGTGCGAGCGGCGGCCCAAGGGCCGCCGCTCGTTGCTTTGGTGGTCTGTCGAGCCACGGGGCGTGCCCCCGTGGGGTGCGCCGAATACCCCGGGGGCCAGCCCCGTGGCGCGAACGACAGGACCACGCGCACACCCCTTGCCGACCTTCTCCCACTTCTCGGTCCTGGCCGACGCGAGGACGGCGTCGAGGACGTGCTGCGTCTCGAGCGCGTCGCGGAACGTCGGGCCCTCCGGGGTGCCGGTCTCCAGCCCCTTGATGAAGTCCGCGACCTGGTGGACGAAGCTCGACTCGTACCCGATCGCCAGCCCCGGCACCCACCAGTTCGCCATGTACGGGTGGTCCGGCGAGTTGTCCGTCACGTGGACGCTCTTCCACCCGCGGATCTTGCTGTCCTCCTTGTAGTCGAACACCTGGAGCCGCTGGAGGTCGTGCAGGTCCCAGGCCAGGCTCATGTTCTCGCCGTTGATCTCGAACGTGTACGCGGCCTTGTGCCCGCGGGCGTACCGGGTGCTCTCGAAGTTCGCCAGCGACCCGTTCTCGTACCGGCCCATGAACGTGCACGCGTCGTCGATGCCGACCTTCTCGACCTTGCCCGTCAGCGTGTGCATCCGCTCCTTCACGAACGTCTCGGTCATCGCGCACACGCTGTCCATGCGGCCGTTCATCCACAGCGAGGTGTCGATGCAGTGGGCCAGCAGGTCGCCGCTCACGCCGCTGCCGGCCGCGGCCACGTCGAGCCGCCACAGCCCCTGTCCGCCCTGCGGGAGGTCGGCCTTGATGGTCCAGTCCTGGAGGAACTTGGCGCGGTAGTGGAACACGCGGCCGAGCCGGCCCTCGTCGATGAGCTTCTTGGCGAGCGACACGGCCGGGATGCGGCGGTAGTTGTACCACACCATGTTCGGCACCTTGGCCCTCTCGACGGCGGCGACCATCTCGCGGCCCTCGGCGGCGTTCATCGCCAGCGGCTTCTCGCACAGGATCGCTTTGCCCGCGGCCGCGGCCGCCAGCGCGATCTCCTTGTGCAGGTTGTTCGGGGTGCAGATGTCGATCACGTCGATGTCCGGCCGCCCGACGAGCTTCTTCCAGTCGGTCTCGGTCGACTCGTACCCCCACTGGTCGGCGAACTTCTTGATCTCGCCGGCGTTCCGGGCGCACGCGGCCTTGAGCACCACCTGGTGCTCGGACGGGAAGAACTGGCCCACCTGCTTGTAGGCGTTCGAGTGGGCGCGGCCCATGAACCCGTACCCGATCATGCCGACGCGCAGCTGCTTCTTGGCCATTGGAGAGTCTCCGGGGGTGAGAGCCCGACGGGGCTTCAGGACGTGCTGGAAACGATAGCGGGGCCGCGCGGCCGCGGCCATCACGTTCCCGGGCGATCGGCGTTCACCGAACATTCTCACACCCGGCCCCGGGGGCGGCGTAAGGTATCGGTAGCCCGCACGAGCCGGACCCCATGCGCACGCCCCCGATCCCACGCACCGCCGCACTCGTCGTCGCGCTCGCACTGTGCGGGCCGGTGGCCGCCGCGCCGCCGAACGAGATGTGCCCGGTGATGCCGGCCGAGCGGGCGGTCCCCGAGTTCGCGGCCGGGCACCAGGGCCGCACGGTCCACTTCTGCTGCGCCGGGTGCGTGGCGAAGTTCCGGGCCAACCCCGCCCCGTACCTCGCGAACCTCCCCTCGGTCCCGGCCAGCGAAGCCCCCGCCTCGAAGCCCGCGGCGGCGCCCGACGGGCAGGACCGCGTGCTCGAGGCGTTCCTGGTCGCGGCGGAGTTCTGCGACCGGCACCGGCCGGTGATCCTCGGCGTGGTCGCGGCCGGTCTCGCCGTCGCCGTCGCGGGCCGCGCGAACCGGCGGCTCGTGCGCAGGGGCTCGACGAGTCGCTGGACCCGCGTGCTGGCTCCGGTCACGCACCCGAGCGCGTTCCTGGTGATCCTGCTCGCGGGCGCGTGCGGCATATTATGGCACGAGATGACGCTGGCCCGCGTGGAGGTCGCGATGGCCCGCAAGGCGAGCGAGCAGCAACAGGCCGCCACGCACCGGGCGCAACTGACCGACGGCGCGAAGCTGCTCCAGTGGGCGTGGCCGCAGGGGTTCCACGAGCTCCCGAGGGGCGTCCGCAACACCTACTACCGCGGCAACGACGAGCGGTCCGAGAACCTGTTCAACGGCGGGAACTACCGCACCGCCACGTTCCGGGTCGCACTCAAGCGTGCCGACGGGCCCGACGCCGAGCCCGGCGAGCAGGTCGGCGGCGCGGCGCTCAGGGTCCGGTTCGACGTCACGCGCGCGCCGAACACCGCCGCGAACTTCTTCCAGGCCGACCAGATGGCCGGCGTGTTCCTCGCCCCGCTGGAGGCCCGCGAGAAGGAGGAGGTCCACCTGCTCAAGCCGACCGAGGCCGGGCAGAAGTGGGCGGCCGAGGTGCCGCTCGGGCCGGTCGAGGGGACGGGGTACCAGCGGGTCAGCGGCGTGTGGGGCGTGTGCGTCGGCGAGCCGAAGCGCGGCGCCGGCGGGGCGATGATCCACTACTACGTTCAGGCCGTGCTACACGTCCAGGACGGCGTGCTGCTGCCGGAGTCGGCGGTGTGGATGGTGGCGGTGTACCCGAGCCCGATCCTGCACGGCCCGCGGGCCGACGGGGAGTGGTTCAGCGACCGGCCGATCCCCGAGATCCCCGACGGGAAGAACGCGACCGACCCGAAGCTCCTGGGGCTGCCGGAAAAGAAGTGAACGGTCCGAAACGGAACGTGCGCGCCACGGCCGGGCCCGCCCGGCCCCGGGGCAGAGCGGAGCGGGCACGGCCCCCGCTCACTCGCTCTTGACGGAGCCGAGCGGGGCGGGGGTGGTGACGAGCGCGTCGCGGTCGATGTTCTTCTTCTTGATCTTCGTGTGCAGCGTGTCGCGGCTCATGCCCAGGAGCTTGGCCGCGTGGCTCACGTTCCCGCCGGTCTGCCGCAGCGCCTTGCGGATCGCCCACGTCTCGATCTCGTCCATGTCCAGGCTCCCCGGCACGTCCGCCGCGGCCTTCGCCGGGGCCGCCGGCAGCGCCGCCATCTCGCTCGCCCCGGTCAGCGGGAGCGCCTCGCCGTCGATCACGTCCGACTCGCTCATCACCGCCGCGCTCTCGATCGCCGCCCGCAACTGCCGCACGTTCCCCGGCCACCCGAACGCCTGGAGCTTCCGCATCGCGGTCGCCGTGAGGCGGAAGTTCCGCCGGCACTCGGCCGACACCCGCGACAGGAAGTACCCGGCCAGTTCGGGGATGTCCTCGGGGTGCTCGCGGAGCGGGGGCACGCGGATCGGGATCACCCGCAGGCGGAACAGCAGGTCCTGGCGGAACCGCCCGGCCTTCGCCTCCTTTTCCAGGTCGCGGTGCGTCGCGGCGACGATGCGGACGTCCACCTTCACGTCGCTCGTCGCCCCGACCGGGCGGAACGCCTTGCCCTCGATGACCCGCAGGAGCCGGGCCTGGCAGTCGAGCGACAGCTCGCCGATCTCGTCGAGGAACAGGGTCCCGTCGTCGGCCTGCTGGAACAGGCCGGGGTGGTCCCGGTCGGCCCCGGTGAACGCGCCCTTCTTGTACCCGAACAGCTCGGCCTCGAGCAGCGACGGGGCGATCGCGGCGCAGTTGACGACGACCAGCGGCCCGTCGGCCCGGCGGCTGTTGCGGTGCAGCGCCAGCGCGACCAGCTCCTTGCCGCTGCCGCTCTCGCCGTGGACGAGCACGGTGAACGGCTGCGGGGCCGCCTTGAGGATCTGCTGCCGCAGGTTCATGATCGGGGTGCTGCCGCCGAGGATGTCGTCGGCCGCCGGGGTGTGGATCCGGAGCCGGTAGTTCTCGGCCTCCAGGGTGCGGCGGTTCCGGTGGATCTCCAGCCCCGGGGCGAGGAACCCGGCGACCGCCTCGGTGAACTTCACGTCCCGCTCGGTGAACGCCGGGGTCGAGCGGTACACGTGGAGCGCGGCGAACGCCGCCCCGGACGCCTTGAGCGGGATGCAGATGGCGTCGGAGAACTGGGCCAGCGAGTCGGTCGGCGGGTGCGACGCGGTCAGCTCCGGGAACAGCCACACCATCTTGCCGTGCTTCTGGACCTGGGCGGTGAGCCGGCGGCTCAGGGCGCTGTCCATCGGCGACGCCTCGGGGACGACGACCCGCGGGGCCGGGTCCTCGGGGTCGAGCCCCAGGTAGCCGACCAGCTTGGCCGTGGTCTGGTGCAGGATGGCGCGGAGCGCGAGGGTGATGAGGTCGTGCGGGGTCCGGGTCTCGACGGCCTGCGTCATGAACTTGCACAGGGCCGTCAGCTCGTCCATCCGCAGGTGGTTGGTGGCCGGCTCGTGGGCCGGCTCGCCGTGCGGGACGCGCGCCCCGGGCACCTCGTGGACCTTCGTGCCGGCGTGGACGCTCTCGTTCGGGTACCGGGACCGGGACAGCAGCGAGCCCGGGACGGTCCCGGACATCGTCGCCGGGGCGGCCGGGGCCGCGGGCTGCGTCACCGCCGGGGGCGGGGCCGCCGCGCCGGACTTCAGGTCGGTGACGAACCGCAGGACCACCTCGCCGATCTTGATCTTCTTCCCGTCGGTCAACTCGACCGCGCCGTTCACCCGGCTCCCGTCCACCCGGGTGCCGTTGAGGCCGAAGTCGCGGAGGTGCCAGCGGCCGTCCTCGAAGTAGATCTTCGCGTGCAGCCGCGACGCCAGCTCGTCCTTGAGGACGATCGTGTTGTCGCGGCCGCGGCCGAGGGTGACCGGCTGCTCGGGAGAGAAGTCGAGCGTCGTGGGGACGGTCTCGCCCGCTTCGAGGTTGACGCGTGCGTGCATGGTCGGCCGGGTCTCCTGACGCGCCCGCCATCGGGAGGAATGGCGGGTGGCGGCAATGGCTCGTGACGATCGACCGACCGGGCCGGCCGCGGAGCGGGCAGCGGGGCGCTCCGCACAGCCGGGGCCGGGGCCGGTCGCCCTCACCGCGTGCAACAATCGACTAATCGTACTCTGCGGAAAACTTTAGCACGCGATTCCGCCCGGGGAAACCTTTACCCGGCGGGCGGGGCCACCGGGCGGGGTCACAGGGCGGACCCCGGGCGCCCGCGCCCCCCCCCACGCGCGCCCGGGGTTCGCCACCGACGCGCCCGGTTGCTACACCAACGAGAGACGCCGGCGGGCGCCCCCCGCCACCCCCAGGGCACCGACATGCAATCGCGAATCGAAGGAACTGCTTACGTTCTCGGCGACAACATCGACACCGACCAGATCATCCCGGCCCAGTACCTCACGTACAACCCGTCGATTCCGGCCGAGTTCAAGATGTTCGGCAAGTTCGCGCTGTGCGGCGTCCCGGACGACCAGGCCGGGCTCCCGAAGGGCCACGTCCCGTTCCACCCGCCGGGGGCCGACGAGTACGTGTCGCCGTACACGATTATCATCGGGGGCAAGAACTTCGGGTGCGGGTCGAGCCGCGAGCACGCCCCGATCGCCCTCGCCGCCGCCGGCGTCGTTGCGGTCGTGGCCGAATTCTACGCCCGGATCTTCTACCGCAACGCGGTGAACGGCGGCTACGTCGTGCCGATCGAGTCGAAGACGCGGCTGATCGACACCGTCTGCACCGGCGACAAGCTGGTGATCGACCTGGAGGCGAAGACGCTGACGAACGTGACGAGCGGCGAGGTGACCGAGTTGCTGCCGCTCGGCGAGGTCGGCCCGATCATCGAGGCCGGCGGCCTGTTCGCCTACGCTCAGAAGGTGGGGATGCTGGCGAAGTAGTTTCGAGTTTAACGTTTCACGTTGGAATGCTCCGGGAGTTGTACCCGGAGCACAGCACGCCTGCAAAGGGCTGGAAGAGGATCAGTACACCCGTCCCACTTCGAGAAGCTGCGTTCCGAACGCGGTTTCAAGATCTGATGCGAATCGCTCACTCACCCGCACCCCGAAGCCGTTGTCGTCAATTAAAGGTAGATCCTTCCCACAGTCGAGCATCACCCCTGCTCGCCATACACCGGTGAACCCAGCCGGCAGCTTCCCCCGTGCCTCGATTCGTGTTTCTGGCGGGAGCGTCGTCTCGTCTGCAGGGTAAGAGTCGTCGAACTCCCAGAGGTGAGAGCCTTCGGGGTACGGAGCCTCCTCACGACCACCGCGAGTGGGCGGGCGGACCACCCGGACGGAGAGCGAATCGAAGCACGGGCCGACCCGAAAGTCTGTGCCAACAATCACGCTGAGCTGCTGGAAGTATCGGTCGCCATCCTCCTGCGGGCCATAGTACGACGGCCCCAGCACGTCAGCGATCGCTTGCCCTCCGTCAACATGCGGATAGCGAACGAGAAGGTTGGCCGGCGGAGCTTTGATCGTAGCCAGTCGTCCGCGGAGTTTCCGCGCACGGCCCCCGTCCAAACCGAGTAACTCTGGTTCTCCGCTTACCAAGCCCCAGCGGTCCAAGACGGCATGAACCCGCCGAGCGGCCTCGGCGCCACGGACCCAACTCAGGTCGCGGACCAGCAAGTAGTGTGCGTACTCGACTCCCATAACTTGCCCCCACCTCTCCTGCCACTCCGGTCACGCGGTTGAGACGAGGTTGTGCTCTGTTAAATCGTTCGCCTCACGCGGGCCGCCACGGAGGGCGGCCCCTACAAACTAAACGCGAACCTTCTGGTAGGGGCCGCCCTCCGTGGCGGCCCGCCAGCCACTTCCTGCG
>NZ_JBHYGG010000036.1:0-20796 GCF_051859125.1 Gemmata sp. | reverse complement strand
CTGAGGACTAATCGATGGGCTTGTCCCAGTCGGCGAGTTGCCGGCGGAGCTCGTCGAAGTTGAGCGCCTCGGACGGCCGCGGGTCGGTCGGTTCGCCCAGTTCGCGGGTCCGCTTCGCCCGCAGCGACTCTTCGAGCCGGCGCACCCACGCGGGCACGTCGAGCCCCACCCCGCTGACGTTCTCGGCGAGCGGTTCCACGGCCGCGGCGAGCCGCACGAACGCCGGGTTCGCCTCGCCCTCCCCGCTCCGGGCCGCCTCGGCCGCGGGCGCGACGCGGGCCGCGGCCTGGTCGATCTCCAGCGGCAGCAGGAACCGCTCCTCGACGCGGTCGCGGATGGTGCGGAGCTTCACGCCGTACCGCGTCTCGAGCGCGCCGAGGCGGTCGATCAGGTCCTCGGCGAGGCCCGCGGTCTTGTCCGCGATGAACTCGCGCCACTTCTCGGCGAGCGCGTCGTTCCCCCGCTTGCACAGCACCTCGTGCGCGAGCGCCAGCGGCCGCATCCGCCAGGCGTACCGGTCGTACCGCACCTTCACCCGCAGGAAGTCGAGCAGGATGTGGATGTTCTCGCCGTAGTCCGACTGCGTGGTCGTCGTGTTGTAGTCGCGGTACTCCTCGTAGTGCTCGACGAGCGCCTGGAGCACCACCTCGGCGGACCGGGCGGTGCGGTTGCGGTCGACGTTGCCCCCGGCCCACTCCTCGATCAGCTTCGGCCGCTTGTCGTGCTCGTCGCGCTCGACCTCGTGGTCGAGCCACGCCGCGACCCCGCGGGCGAGGATGCCCCGCATGTTCGACAGGCCCAGGAACGGCACGGTGAACAGGTCGCTGCCGTACTTCTTCACGAACCCCCGCACCGGGTCCCAGTCGTCGTCGTCGGTGACCGACTCCAGCACCGACAGCCGCAGCGACTGGCTGTGCTGGACCCACAGTTCCTGGAACGACTCGGCGAGCTGGAACAGCATTCCCGAGAGCGGGCCGTCCGGCCCGGCGTCCTCGCCCCAGTCCGCGGCCGCGACGAGCAGCGTCTCGACGACGCCGTTCAGCGCCGTGCGGAAGAGCTGGTCGAAGCTGCTGACCCGGCGGCCCTCGGGCGGGTTGTTCCACTCCATCTGCCGGGCGAGCTTAGTCAGGTGGAACGTCTCGCGGAGCAGCCCGAGCCGCGGGAGGCGGGTGAGCATGTCTTCGAGGACGTGCAGCGCCGTCTGGGCGCGGAGCACCTCGTGCGGCTTGCCGCCGTCGGACGGGGGACAGTACAGCAGCGGCTCGGTGCGGAACAGGCCGACGAACGCGGGGAGCACCGACCGCACCCCGTTGGCGTCGCCGCGGCCGATCGCGCGCTCCATCCGCACCAGCAGCGTCTCCCACGGCGGCGCGCCGCCCGAGCGGTCGGCCTTCCCCGGCCCGGCCGGCAGCTCGGGGCCGGCCGCCAGCACCGCCGCGAGGGCGCGGGCCGCGCGGGTCGTCTCGACGCACGCCGACACGCCCAGTTCGAGGAGGTGCCCGCGGAGCGCCCGGCGGCGGTCGAACTCGATCATCCCCTCGTGGCCCGTGGTCGGGTCCGGCACGACGATCGCCGTCACGCGGTCGAGGAACCCGACGAGAGCGGCGTGCGTGCGGTGCGCGTTCGCGAGCCAGCCCGCGACCGCGTCCTGTCCGGCGGCGTCGGCCCGGGGCCACAGGTCGGGCCGGGCCGCGAGCCGCCACAGCTTGGCGACCGCGTGCAGGAACCGGAGCCGCTCCTCCAGCGAGTCGGCCTCGGCCTCGAGCGGGAAGTCGTGCCCGGCCCCCTTGGGTTCGCCGGCCCCGCCCGCGACCGAGCTGTCCTCGCCGTCGTCGGTCGAGTCCTTGTACGTCACCCCTTCATAGGCCGACTCGTACTCCGAGCCCTCGCTCTCGTCGTCCTCGCCCTTGGTGCCCGTGGCTTCGAGCCACGCGGCGGGGTTCAGCCAGTCCTCGCTCGCGTTCGCCTCCAGCAACTCGAAGAACCGGCGGACGAGCGAGGCGCGGGCCGGGGCCGGCACCACCTCGGCCGACGCGACGGACCGCACCCACCGCTCGCACAGCGCCTCGAACGACGCCGACGGGTCTTCGAGCGGGACGGTCTCGCCCTCCGAGAGCCACGTCATGAGCAGCGCGGTCGCCGCCCGGTACTCCTGGCGGACGATGAGCGGCTCGATCACCTGTGCGAACGCGGCCGGGCTGGTGAACCCCTCGCGGTGGTCGCGCCAGAACGCCACGTCGTTCGACGCGGGGGTCCGCTTCGCCCACGCGGTCAGCGACGCCGCGACGTGGGCCGCGGCGTCGGCCCGCTCGCCGCCGACGACCCGCGGCATGTCGCTGACGGTGGACGTGGCGTAACGGTCCCACCACGCGGCGAACTCGCGCATGTTCGCGGCGAGCGCCTCGCGGGTGGCCCCGTCGCCGGCCACGGCCGCGGCCGCGACCGCTTTCGCGTACAGGTCGAACTGGCGGCCGACCTGGTGCGTCAGCTCCTCGGCCCGCGGGTCGCGGACCGTGTCCTCGCGGCCGGGGAAGATCGGGAACAGCCCCTGGTACCCGAGGACGTTCCACGGGTCGATGAGCGCCCCGCAGTCGATCCCGCGGCGGAGCAGGTCCTCCACCTCGCGGAGCAGTGTCGCGGCAACTTCGGGCTTGTTCCGGTC
Source organism: Gemmata sp. (assembly GCF_051859125.1). NCBI lineage: Bacteria > Pseudomonadati > Planctomycetota > Planctomycetia > Gemmatales > Gemmataceae > Gemmata > Gemmata sp. The sequence continues at coordinate 18,134 of NZ_JBHYGG010000036.1, read as the reverse complement.
GGCGGCGAACCCGGCCTCGGTCTGGCGGATGCGGACCTCGGTCCCGAACCGCACGGCCGGGGCGGAGATCTTCGCGGCCCGGGTCCGCGCCGCGGCCGGGTAGCCCATCGCGGCGTAGAGCTGCGCGAGCCGGCGGTCCTGGAGGTGCGACGCCCGTTGCGTGGCGATGGCCTGGTTCAGGTACTGCCGCACGCCGGCGAACGCCTGCTGCCGCTTCTCGGCCTCGGCCCGGAGCCGGTCCCCGTGCGAGCCGGGGAGCGTCTTCAGGAGCCGCTGGTAAAACCCGTCGCGGTACCGGGCGATCCGCGGCACGAGCTTCGAGAGCGTAACGGTCGAGTCGTGGAACGCCGGCCCCGACCCGCTGACGCCCGCGCCCATCAGGATCGTGCCGGCCAGGACCGCGGCCGCCTCGAACAGCCGCTCGGCGGGGTCGGAGTACCCGGGCGTGCCGGCGGGCTCGCCCTGCGGGTTCACCCAGGTCAGGAGCGTGTCGAGGGTCATCTGCCGCAGCACGAACCGGCGGTAGTACCCGCGGCCGTCGATGGTGTGCGGGTCCCACTCGCCGAACAGCACGTTCGGCCGCTTGTTCACCGGGTGGAAGTGGTCGTGCGCCCGCGGGTCGAACGCCAGTTCGTCGAGGTGGTCGGGGGTGAAGCTGGCCTCGTCGAGCAGCACCGGGTCGGTCTTGGCGAGCAACTCGATCGCGGTGCGGACGACGTCGGCGTAGCGGCCCGGGGCCACGCCCGCGCCCTTGAGGTAGACAGGGACGGGCCGCACCTTTTCGTGCGGGTAGAACTCCGTGTTCGGGCGGGTCTCGAGGACCGCGATGGGCCGGTAGCCGACGTAGTCGTTCAGGAAGGTGATTGCACCACTCACGAGCCGGTCGGCGTCGTCCCACGGCGGCCCCTGCCTCAGCACGGCCTCGCAGGCCCGCGCCAGGAAGAAGGGCACGAAGAGTTCCGCGTCCGGCTGGTGGGCGAGCAGGTCGGCGTGGTGCGCCCGGTACGCGGCCGGGAGCCGGCCGAGCGCCGCGGCGAGGACGCCGCGGGCCTGTGTCGCGTCGCGGAACGCGGGCGAGCCCGACGCCTCGAGTTCCCCGAGCGACTGGGCGAGCCAGCGGTGCAGCGCGTCCCACGGCCGCGCCTGGCCGGCGGCCGCGAGGAACCCGATCGCGTCGGCGATGCCCCTCTGGAATTTGGCGTCCGGGCGACCGTCGGAAAAGTTAAGGTATCCCAGCACCTTGGCCGGGTCCGTCTTCCGGGACAGTTCGTGGAAGATGCCATCCATCCGCGGGCCGTTCCTTTCCGCCCCCGGTTGTCGCACCGGGCAATCCCTTTCAGCATAAAACAACCGCGGCCGAAATACACTACCACCCGCCGGGACCGGTGCGGGTTTCCCAGGAGCGCCCGCCGATGCCCGCACGCCCCCGCCTGGTCGCCCTGATCTCGGGCGGCGGGACGACGCTCCAGAACTTGATCGACCGCACGGCGACGGGCCGCCTCGGAGTCGAGGTCGTCGGCGTCGTCTCCAGCAAGGCCGGGGCGTTCGGCGTCGAGCGGGCGCGCCGCGCGGGGATTCCTTTCGCAATCGTTGAGCGGGGAAGCGGCCGGGCAGGAGGGGGAGAGGGGGAGACAAACGCGCTTCCTGTCTCCGTATCACCCCCTCTCCCCCTCTCCCCCTCGTTCCCCGAACGCGTCTGGACCGCGGTCCGCGAGTTCAATCCCGACCTCGTGGTCCTCGCCGGGTGGCTGCACCTGCTCCCGATCCCCGCGGAGTTCCGCCACAAAGTGCTGAACATCCACCCCGCCCTGCTCCCGGCGTTCGGCGGCAAGGGGATGTACGGCCGCCACGTCCACGAGGCGGTGCTGGCGTACGGAGCGAAGGTCAGCGGTTGCACCGTCCACTTTGCCGACGACACCTACGACACGGGGCCGATCGTCGTGCAGCGGAGCGTGCCGGTGGAGGAGGGCGACACGCCCGACGCCCTGGCCGCCCGCGTGTTCGAAGCGGAGTGCGAGGCGTACCCTGAAGCCATCGAGCTGGTCGCCGCCGGGCGGGTCCGCGTCGAGGGCCGGCGGGTCGCGATCGCCCCGCGAGGATGAAGACCATGGACGCGGAACCGTACCTGACGCGGCTCACCAACCGGCTCCTCGACGGGATCGAGAAGCTCCCGGCCGAGGTGCGCGAGCGGAACACGACGTACCTGCTCGAAGCCCAGAACGCCGACGGCGGGTTCTCGGGCCGCGAGGGCGGGTCGGACCTCTACTACACCGGGTTCGCGCTGCGGTCGCTCGCCGTGCTGCAGGCCCTGAACCCCACCGTCTGCGAGAAGGCAGCCGGGTTCATCCGCCAGAAGATGCTCGGCACCGCGGGGGTCGTCGACTTCTTCTCGCTCGTCGTGAGCTGTTACCTTGTGCCGCTCGGCGGCGGGCCGGACGTGCTCGCGAGCGCCCCGGCCGACTGGCGGGACCGCGTCGCGGCGGCGCTCGAGACGTTCCGCACCCCCGACGGCGGCTACGGGAAGACCCCCGGCGCGCCCCACGGCAGCACCTACACGAGCTTCCTCGTTGTGCTGTGCCAGCAGCTCCTCGACCGGCCCACGCCCGGGCCCGAGCGGCTCGCGGCGTTCGTGAAGTCGCGGCGGCGTCCGGACCACGGGTACGTCGAGATCTCGGCCATGAAGCGGAGCGGCACCAACCCCACCGCGGCCGGCGTCGGCGTCCTCCAGATCCTCGGCGAACTCGACGACGACGCAGGCACCGGGACCGCGAACTTTCTGGCCGCGCTGGTGTCTCCGTTCGAGGGCGGGTTGCGGGCCAACGACCGCATCCCGGCGGCCGACCTGCTCTCCACCTTCACCGGCGGGTGGTCGCTGGACCAGTTGGGGGCCGCGGACCGGCTCGACTGGGCCGCCGTGCGGGGGTACGCGGCGGAGTGCGAGCGGCCGATCGGCGGGTTCCGCGGGGGCCTGTGGGACGACCGCACCGACGTCGAGTACACCTTCTACGGCCTCGGCGCGCTCGCCCTCGCGGCCCTGTACGGCGGCTGACAGCCCCGGCCGTTCCCCCGGTACCGGGGCTCCGCGCCCGCGTGTAAGCCCGCCCGGCCCGCCGGGTATCTGCTTTGCTGGGGTGTGTTTCGCCCTTTTGTTTCGTTCCGAGTGAGTAAATGCCGCTCCACCGCATCGTCGCACTCGCCGGCCTCGTTGCCCTCGTCGCCGCCGTCGGTTGCAACCGCGCGAAGCCCGGACCGCCGGCCCCAAAGCCGCCGGCCGTGACCGTCGTTCGCCCCGGGACGGCCCCGGTCAGCGACGCCTACGAGTACAACGGGAACCTCGACGCGATCGAGACCGTCGAGGTCCGCGCCCGGGTGAAGGGGTACCTCACCAAGGTGAACTTCACCGGCGGCAAGGAGATCGCCAAGGACACGCTCCTCTACGAGATCGACAAGCGCGAGTACCTCACGGCCCAGAGCAAGGCGAAGGCCGAGGTCGCCAAGGCGCGGGCCGACGCGGCCAAGGCGGCGGCCGACATCCAGAACTGGGAGGCCCAGATCGAGTTCGCCCGGGCCGAGTTGAAGCGGATCGAGGAGGGCGTCAGCAAGGCCGTCGGGTCCCGGAACGACCTGGAGAAGGCCCAGGCCACGCTCGACGTGAACAAGGCCCAGCACACCGCGTCGAGGGCCGCCCGCGAGGCGGCGCTGGCCGCCGTCGAGTCGGCCGAGGCCGCCCTCCACACCACCGAGATCCAGCTCGGGTACACCGAGATCCGCTCGAAGATCGCCGGGCAGATCGGCCACACCATCGTGGACGAGGGGAACCTCGTCGGCCAGAGCGACCCGACGCTGCTCAACGTCATGATCCGCGTCGACCACCTGTACGTGTACTTCGACGTGCCCGAGAAGGACATGCTCGAGTACCTGCGGGAGGCCGAGAGGCTCGGGCTCCCGCACCCCCCGACCGGCCGGGTCCCCATGCTCATCCGGGTGCCCGGCCCGGACACGACGTGGTTCCCGGGCGAGATCGACTACGTCGAGGCCCGGATCAACACCAACACGGGCACGGTCCGCGCCCGCGGGGTCATGCCCAACCCGTACCGGCAGTCGTCCGAGGTGCGGGTGTTCTTCCCGGGCGAGTACGTCCAGGTGAAGGTGCCCAAGGGCCCGCCGCGGCCCCAGCTCGTGCTCCCCGAGGACGCCGTGATGACGGGCCAGGAGGGCCGGTACCTGTACGTCGTGGGGGCGAACAACGTGGTCGAGAAGCGGATCGTCACGCTCGGCCCGTCGGTGTGGAAGGCCCCGCCGCCCGAGCCGGGCGTGGTGGCCCCGAGCTGGACGCTGGTGAACCCGACCCCGCCGCCCCCCCCCGAGAAGGGGCCGCCGGTCCCGGCCCGCCGGCCGGTCCGCTCCATGATCGCGGTCACGGCCGGCCTCAAGCCCGACGACCGCGTCATCGTCGACGGCCTCCAGCGGTCCCGGCCGGGCGCGCCCGTCGCGCCCGAGGAGTGGGCCATGCACCCGCCCGCCCCGGCGGCCCCGTCCCCCAAGAAGTGACACCTTCGGCGAGCCGGGAGCGTAGAGAACGGCCCTCCGGTCGCTCACGCTCCCGGCTCGCCCGAGGCCGGCTTCACGCTCACCCGCTCACGTCACCGGACCAACCCGAATGATCTCGCGCTTCTTCATCGACCGGCCGATCTTCGCGAACGTGATCGCCATCGTCACGCTCCTGTTCGGCACCGTCGCGCTCTACAAGCTCCCGGTCGAGCGGTACCCCTCGATCACCCCCCCGACCGTGCAGGTGACCACGAACTACCCGGGCGCGAACGCCAAGGTCGTGGCCGACACCGTCGCCGCGCCGATCGAGCAGCAGATCAACGGCGTCGAGAACATGATGTACATGTCCTCGACGAGTTCCTCCGACGGGTCGTACAGCCTCACCATTACGTTCGAGATCGGCACCAACCTCGAAGAGGCGCAGGTGCTCGTGCAGAACCGCGTCGCCATCGCCGAGCCGCAACTGCCCGAGGAGGTGCGGCGGCAGGGCGTGTCGGTGAAGAAGCAGTCGTCGAACATCATCATGGCGATCTCGCTCACGTCGCCGCCCCCGAAGTCCGCGTTCGACCTGACGCTCGACCCCGCGGGGCTCGCCGACCGCGGCCGCGGGGTCACGGCCGACGAGGCCCTGGCCGCGGTCCGCACCGCCGGCGGCACGGGCGGGGTGAAGGTCGAGCCGCACGCCGACGCGAAGCCCGGGTTCTACCGGGTCAGCACGCCCGACGGGTTCGCCCCCGACGGCCCCGCCGGGGCCGACAAGCTCCGCGCCGTGGTGGTCAAAAAGGGGCCGGACGGCACGTCGGCCGTGCCGCTCAGCGACGTGGCCCGCGTGGACCCGCTCCCCGGCGCGTTCGACGGCCTGTTCCTCTCGAACTACGCGACCCTCAAGCTCCGCGACGAGTTGAGCCGGGTCGCCGGGGTCGGCGACATCGCGGTCCGCGGGGTCGGCGCGTACGCCATGCGGGTCTGGCTCGACCCGGACAAGCTCGCGGCCCGCGACATCACCACCCAGGAGGTGACCGCGGCGCTCGCGCGGCAGAACGTGCAGGTCGCCGCCGGGCAGGTCGGGCAGCCCCCGAACCCGTCCGGGCAGCGGTTCCAGCTCACGGTGAACACCCTCGGGCGGCTCAGCGACCCGAGCCAGTTCCGGGAGATCATCGTGCGGTCCGGCGGGGGCGGGCAGCCCGTGTACCTGCGGGACGTGGCCGAGGTCGAACTCGGCGCGCAGACGTACGACTCGTTCTCGTCCCGGAGCGGGTTCGCGGCCGCCAACCTGCTCGTGTACCAGCTCCCCAACTCGAACGCACTGGACGTGGCCGCCCGGGTCCGGGCCGCGATGGAGAAGGTCAAGCCGTCGCTCCCCCCGGGGGTCGAGTACAGCATCCCGTTCGACACGACCAAGTTCGTGGAGTCGGCGATCCACGAGGTGTACGTCACCCTCGGCGAGGCCGGGGTGCTCGTGCTCATCGTGATCCTCATCTTCCTCCAGAGCTGGCGGGCGCTGTTCGTGCCGGCGACGACGGTGCCGATCACCATCATCGGCGCGTTCGCGTTCATGCCGTTCCTCGGGTTCTCGATCAACCTGCTGACCCTGTTCGGGCTGATCCTCGCGATCGGCATCGTGGTGGACGACGCGATCGTGATCGTGGAGAACGCCAGCCACCACATCGAGCAGGGGCTCGCGCCCCGCGAGGCGACCATCAAGGCGATGGACGAGGTGACCGGGCCGGTCATCTCCATCACCCTGGTGCTCATGGCCGTGTTCATCCCGACGGCGTTCCTCAGCGGGATCACCGGCGAGATGTACCGGCAGTTCGCGCTGACCATCGCGGCGACCGCCCTCATCAGCGCCGTCAACGCGCTGACGCTGAAGCCCGCCCAGTGCGCCCTGTGGCTCAAGCCGGTCGCCAAGAAGAACGTGTTCACCCGCCTGTTCGACGCCGTGTACCGCCCGGTCGAGCGGGTGTACGCCTGGTCGGTCCGGCAGCTCCTGAAGGTGTGGCCGGTGGTGCTGCTCGTGTTCGTCGGCGTGGCGGGCGTCACCGGGGTGCTGTACCAGAAGACCCCGACCGGGTTCCTCCCGGTCGAGGACCAGGGGTACATCATCATCGCCGCGCAGCTCCCGGACTCGGCCTCGCTGGACCGCACGAACGAGCTGGTGGACAAGATCAACACCGCGTTCCGGAACACCCCCGGGGTCGAGAACTGGTTCGTCCTGGGCGGGTTCTCGCTCCTCGACGGCACCGCCGCCCCGAACGCCGCGACCGCGTTCATCGCCTGGAAGGACTGGAAGGAGCGGACCACCCCGGACCTCCAGCAGGAGGTGCTGGTGAAGCGGGTCGAGGCCGAACTCGGGAGTATGCGCGAGGCGTTCACGCTGGTGCTGGTGCCGCCGTCGATCCAGGGGCTCGGGTTCGCCGGCGGGTTCCAGATGCAGATCGAGGACCGCGAGGGCGTCGGGCTCGACGTGCTCCAGGAGCGGACCCAGGCGATCATGATGGACGTCATGGCCCGGCAGCAAGCGGCCGCCGGCGACGCGCCGAAGCCGGGCGGCCTCCAGGCCATGTTCCAGCCGGCGGCCCGGCCCAGTTCCGTGGCCTACGCGCGGACCCTGTTCCGGGCCGGGGTGCCGCAGGTGTACCTGAACATCGACCGGCAGAAGGCCGAGAAAATGGGCGTGAAGATGAACGACGTGTTCGCCACGCTCCAGACGAACCTGGGCTCGGTGTACGTGAACGACTTCAACAAGTTCGGCCGCACCTACCAGGTGCGGGTGCAGGCCGACGCGCGCTTCCGGGCCGACCCGTCGGTCATCAAGCGGCTCGAGGTGCCCGGCCGCGAGGACGCGGTGGGCACCGACGGCAAGTCGCTGCCGCGGCCGCGGGTGCCCCTGGGCACGCTGCTCTCGGACGAGGTCCAGGTCGGCCCGCAGTCCATCATCCGGTACAACCTGTACCCGACGGCCCAGCTCCAGGGGCAGGCGGCCGAGGGGGCCAGCTCCGGCGACGCGCTCCGGGAGATGGAGGAGATCGCGGACCGGGCGCTGCCCGCGACGATGGGGTACGAGTGGAGCGGGATCTCGTTCCAGGAGAAGCGGGTCAGCGGCGAGGCGGTGCTGGTCTACGGGCTGGCCGTGTTCCTCGTGTACCTCGTCCTCGCGGCCCAGTACGAGAGCTGGCTGCTCCCGTTCGCGGTGATCCTCGTGGTGCCGCTCGGGCTGCTCGGCGTCGTCGGGGCGGTGCAGATCCGCGGGTTCGACAACAACATCTACACGCAGATCGGCATCGTGCTCATCATCGCGCTGGCGAGCAAGAACGCGATCCTGATCGTGGAGTTCGCCCGCGAGCTGCGGCTGGCCGGGCGGAGCATCCACGGGGCCGCGGCCGAGGCCGCCCGGATGCGGTTCCGGCCGATCATCATGACCAGCTTCGCGTTCATCCTCGGCGTCGCGCCGCTGGTGTTCGCGACCGGGGCCGGGGCCGCGAGCCGCCAGGCGCTGGGCACGGCGGTGTTCGGCGGGATGATCACCTCGACGGTCCTCGCGGTGTTCTTCGTGCCGGTGTTCTACGTCGCGATCCAGTGGCTGATCGAGTTGAAGAACGGCCCGCCGAAGCTGCGGCCGGGCGAGGTCATTCACGTTCACCTGGAAGCCGAGCACGGGCACCGAGCCGTCGCACCCGCTCCGGTGGAGGTCGCTCCGCCCCCGGCCGCACCCGAGCCGCCGCCCGAGCCGACCGCACCTCCGGCGGTTGCACCGGACCCGAAGGTCGAGTAAGCTCGTGTCGTTTTCGGGCGCGAGTCCAGCTCGTTGCTCTGCAACAGGGTGATGATGCGTCACCCGAGCGTTTGCCTTGCGATGCGACCCGGGGAAGGCTGTTCCAGCACCGCTTGCGGGCGATCTGCTTGAACAAGTTCGGCCGACTGGGACAACCTCGCGGGTCGCGGTTCGGCCGAACTTGTTCAAGCAGATCGCCCGGCGGTGCCGTGAGCCTTCCGCGGACCAGGTCTTGAAGTGGACAGCCCGAAGACGCAGCCGGGCCGCGGGGTTCACCCGCGGCCCGGTGTCGTTCAAGGTAGGTCACTCGCTCCGCGAGTGACACCAACCGCGCTACGCGGCTCACCGGATCCCCCAACCGCGCCGGGGCGCGACTCACGGAGTGAGTCGCCCACCTTCACCCCAGGTCGGCGAGCTTGCCGGTGCTGTCGCCGAGGTTCGACAGCTTCACGTCCATCCGGTCGAGCATCGAGAGCCACAGGTTGTTGAGCGGCGTCTCCTTCGCGTAGCGGACGTGGCGGCCGGTCTTGATGGTGCCGCACCCCTTCCCCGCGACCAGGATCGGCAGGTCGTCGTGGTTGTGGGCGTTGCCGTCGCTGTTGCCGCTGCCGAACGCGATCATGGAGTGGTCGAGGAGCGTGCCGTCGCCCTCCTTGATCCCCTTGAGCTTCGTGAGCAGGTACGCGAGCTGGGTGGTGTGGAACTTGTTGATGTCGCGGATCTTCGCCCGCTTCTCGGGCTTGTTGTCGTGGTGCGACAGCTCGTGGTGCGCCTCGGGCACGCCGACCATCGGGTACGTCTTGTTGCTCCCCTCGTTGGCCAGCACGAACGTGACCACCCGCGTCACGTCGGTCTGGAACGCGAGGGCGATGAGGTCGTACTGCAGCTTGACGTGCTCCTCGTAGTTGGCGGGGATGCCGGTGGGAGCCTTGTAGTCGGGCGTCTTCACCGGCGGCATCTTCTCGGCCCGCTCGATCCGAAGTTCCACGTCGCGGACGGCCGAGAAGTACTCGTCGAGCTTCCGCTTGTCGTTCGCCCCGAGCTTCTGTTCGAGCTCCTTCGAGTCGTCGCGGACGAAGTCGAGGACGCTGCGGCGGCGGGCGTCCTGCTTCTGCCGCTCGCCGTCGGGCTTGGTGGCGAACAGTCGCTCGAAGACGATCTTCGGGTTCACTTCCTTCGGCAGCGGCTGGGTGGCCGACCGCCACGACATGGTGGACGAGTACACGCAGCTGTACCCCGAGTCGCAGTTCCCGGCCATGCCGCCGTGCTCGCCGCCGAGTTCGAGCGACGGGAGCCGGGTCTTGTCGGCGAGCCGGGCCGCGGCGACCTGGTCGACCGAGATGCCGGCGCGGATGTCCACGCCGTCGGTCTTCTTGGGCTGAGCGCCGGTGAGGAACGCCCCGAGCGCGCGGGCGTGGTCGCCGCCGCCGTCGCCGTGCGCACGGGCCTTGTCGGCGGTAAGGCCGGTGAGGACGAGCAGGTCGTCCTTCACCGCCTTGAGCGGCTCCAGGATCGGCGTCAGCTCGAAGTCCTTACCTTCGGCCTTCGGCGTGAAGTCGGGCATGTTCATGCCGTTCGGGACGTAGCAGAAGCACACCCGGTTCGGGGCCGGGTTCTTCGTCTCCGCCCCGGCCGCCCACGCGGTCAGCGGGGCCATCGCCTCCAGCCACGGGAGCGACACCGAGACGCCGAGCCCGCGAAGGGCGGTGCGGCGGGAAATGCGGGCGGTCATGGTCATCTCCGGGTGGGTGGCGAAGAAACCGCAGAGTAGCCACGGATGAACACAGATGAAACACGGATAGAGCCGAGATCACAAACCGGGTGCGTGGACCACTCAGGGTTTCACAACAATGGTTCCGTGCCTTCGTCTGATCCGTGTTTCATCTGTGTTCATCCGTGGCTAATCGTTGATCTTGTCTTTACCGCGGCGCAGGCGGAACGGGTCGCTCTTGACGATTTCGGCGATCAGCACGGACAGCTTGTAGTCGTTCTTCGCGGCCGCGGCGACGACCTGATCGACGGCGCGGCGGTCGTAGTAGTCGAGCCCGCGGCCGAGGCCGTAAGTCATGAGCTTCTCGGTGAGGCACTTCGCGAACAGGTCCTTCTTGCCGAGCAGGATCTGCTTGAGTTCGGTGGGGCCGGTGAACTTCAGGTTCCCGGGGAGTTCGCCCGACGAGTCGATCGCCGCGTCGCCGTCCTTGGTGCGGAACGCGCCGACCGCGTCGAAGTTCTCCAGCCCAAAGCCGAGGCCGTCCATCTTCGCGTGGCAGTTGGCGCACGCGGGGTTCGCCCGGTGCGCTTCCATCTGCTGGCGGAGCGTGCCGGCGGAGACGGGCTTGCCGTCCTTCTCCAGTTCGGGGACGTTCGGCGGCGGCGGGGGCGGTGGGGTGCCGAGGATCTGCTCCAGCACCCAGCGGCCGCGCTTCACGGGGCTGGTGCGGCCGGGGTTCGAGGTCACCGTGAGCACGCTCGCCTGCGTCAGCACGCCGCCGCGGCCGGTGGCGGCGAGGTTCACGCGCACGAACTGCTCGTTGCGGAACGGCTGGCCGCCGGGCCGCTTGCTCTTCGCGTCCTGCCCCACGCGGTTCCCGGCGGTGTCGGCGATGCCGTAGTGCCGGGCGAGCGGGGCGTTCAGGTAGGTGAAATCGGCGTCGAGAACCGTGAGGACGCTGCGGTCCTCGCGAACGATTTCCTCGAAGAACAACTTCGTTTCTTGCACCATCGCGGCCCGGAGCGGCTCGTTGAACTGCGGGAACTTCTTGGCGTCCGGCTGGGCGTTGCGCAGCGGCTGGAGCTGGAGCCACTGCATCACGAAGTGGTCGGTGAGCGTCTTCGCCCGCGGGTCGCAGAGCATGCGCTTCACCTGGGCGTCGAGCTGCGGGGTGAGCTGCTTCTTCGCCGCGAGGTCGAACAGTTCCTGGTCGGGCATCGTCGCCCAGAGGAAGTACGAGAGCCGCGACGCGAGCTGGTACTCGTCGATCGGGTGCGGCTCGGCGCTGGCGGCGCGATCGTCGAGTTCGACGCGGAACAGGAACTTCGGCGAGCACAGCGCCGCCGTCATCGCGAGTTGCATCCCCGCTTCCCACTTCTCGCCCTTCGAGATCACGCTGTCGGCGACCTTGATGAGCCGATCGACCTCGTCCCTCGTTGCGGGCCGACGGTACGCACGGCCCGCGAACCGCTCCAAGACCTGCCGCGACTGCTCGGCCGGCGTGGCCTTCGGGTCGCACGCCAGGAGCTTGTGGTGCGTGGCCGGGCGGCTGTCGAGCGGGCCGTCGAGCGCCATGAATTGCAGGTACACCGTCGGGTTCGGCTCGCCGTCCTCGGGCTTCACCAGGGCGAGCGCCATGCGGTGCAGGCCGGGCACCCCGGTGACCTTCACAGTCTGCTGCTGCGCCTCCTTCTCGGTGCGGGCCTTGACCTCGAGGGTCTGCACGATCCTGTACGGCCGCAGGCCGGCGACGTTGGCCCCCGAGAGTTGCTTGATGTCGTCGTCGGTCGCGAGGCCGGGCGCGGTCTTGTCGCACACCGCCAGTACGGCGACCTTCACGGGCTTGGTGCCGGTCGTCTCGGCGTACAGCCGCGTCCGAAAGGTGAACTCGCCGCTGCCGTTGTCGGGCACCTTGTACGGCGTGTGGACCGGGCCGGTCGCGACGCCGTCCGCCTTCGCGTCGCCGACGGTGATCGCCCGCCAGTTGTTCTTGAGCGGCACCTTGGCGCTCGCCGGCTCGGTGTACTGCCCGCCCTGCCAGCGCGCCGTGACCGGCGGCGGCACCGGAGTGACCGCCTGCCGCATGATCGACTCGGCCGCGGCGAGGTAACGCTCCAGCAGCACCGGCGGGACCGTCAGCACGTCGCCGATGTTGTCGAACCCGTAGCCGACGTCGTCGGACGGGAAGTCCTCGGCGGGGTTGAAGTCCACGCCGACGAGGTCGCGGATTGTGTGGTTGTACTCGTTGCGGTTGAGCCGCCGCATGGTGACGCGGCCCGGGTCGGGCTTCGCGGTCGCGTCGTGCCGGTGGAACGCGCCCTCGACCGCCTTCACGAACGCTTCCTGATCGGCGAGCGCCGGCTTCGGCTTCGACTCGGGCGGCATCTCGCCGGCCTTGAGCACGTCGAGCACCCGCTGCGCCGCCTTGCGGTCCTTCAGCAGCGCCGCCTCGTCGGTGAACTGATCGACGCGGAAGTCGGCCTTCGGCTTGGCCCCGGAGTGGCACCCGGCGCAGTGCGTCTTGAGGAACGCGACGCCGGCGGCGTTAAAGGCGGGCTCGGCCTTCGGTTGTGCGGCAACGGCCGGCGGCTCCGCTTGCTGGGCGAGGCACACGATTGCGCTGAGGAGCGGAATAGCCAACAGGCTTGGACGGAGGCGCATCAGGGGGAACCACGGAGGCGGAGCGGTGCTGGCGGGAACGCAGGCAGTACGTCAAGGATACCACGCGCCGCGGACCCGAGCCACGCAAATTCTGCCGCGCTTCACTTCTTCTTCACGAGCGCTTCCAGCTCGGCGACGCGGGCATTGCCTTCCTTCGCGAGCGGCGAGTTCGGGGCGTCGCCGATGAGCGCGCCCCAGAGGTCGATGGCACGCTTCGCCATCGCGGGCCGGTCCTTCTCGTAGGGCGAGCCGGTCGGGATGCCGTTGATCGCGTAGTCGCCCAGGGAACGCGCCTCGGCGGTGAACTGCTTGCGAAGTTCCGCGACGTCCTCCGCTTCCCACGGCTTCTCGGCCTTCGCCTCGTAGCTCTCCAGCAGTTTGCGGGCGGCCTTCCCCGCGTCGGTGTCGGGCCAGCGCTCGGACACGCCCTTCACGGTCATGAGCCCGCGGTACTCGGTCGCACGCGCCGCGAGCAACTCCTGGCCCTCCTTGAGCAGCGCCTTGGACGCGTCGGCCCGCGACGGCGCGCCGTCCGGCGTCGCTCGGCTCGCGGGGTACTTCTTGGCGAGTGCGGCGCGTGCGTCGGCCCCCTGGTCGAGCCACGCGACCGCCTCGGCCAGGACCGCGGCCGGTGGGACCGTGTGGCCCATCTTCGGCACGGTCCACACCTTCGTGCGGATGCCCAGTTCCTTCCACATCGGCCCCTTCCACCGCTCCACCTCGCCGCGGTTGAAGTCGCTCTCGCCGGTGATGAGCGCGGCGCTCAGGCGGTCGGCGGCGCGGAACCGGAGCCACTGCTCGTCGCGGAGGTCGCCGCCGGCGCACAAGGGGATCACGCCCCCAAAATACTCGGGCAGCGCGAACGCCAGCGAGCACGCGATGCGGCCGCCGCCCGAGATGCCGGTGGTGTAGGTGCGGTCCGGGTCGAGCGGGAGGTGCCGGCGGACGTCGTCGAGGCAGTCGAGGATGACGCGGACCCGCTTCGGGCCGTCCACGTTGTTGCCGGCCCCGCGGACCCCGATGAACACGAACCCCTTGTCCTTGCACAGCGGCTCGAACGCCTTCCACCCGGCCGGTTCGTCGCCCGCCGAGATGAACACGATCGCGGGCAGCGGCTTCTTGACGTCTTTGCGTGCGGGAACGAACAGCTCGTAGCTCTGCTTCGCGGAGTCGTACCCCTTCCCCGCGAGGTCGGCCGGCGGCTCGGCGGGACTCCGGTTGCTGACGAGGTACGCCCAGTCGAGCCGCGTCGGCGCGGACACCGCGACCTTCGGCGTGTACCCCGGGGCCGGCGGTGCGGCCGCTCCGACGAGGGCGGTTGCGAGCGCGAACAGGCCGGCGAGCAATGCGAGACGCATGTGGGCACCTTCGATACGGTGGGCCGGCAGGGGATACCGGATCTCCTGGATTCGCTTTTGTCTGGTGGGGCAGGCATTCTTGCCTGCCTTCGGGCGCGTCGGGAGGCAGGCAAGAATGCCTGCCCCACCAAGGACAACTGAGACCCGCGATCCAGTCGGATTGGGTATGATCGTACACCGCGCGGCGGCCCGTCGGAAGCGAGAAGCCACACGGCGCGCCAACGCGGCCACGGCTGTGCGGGGGCGGCACACCGGGTGTGCGGTTCTGACCGCGGCGGCCGGGTGGCGGTTCCCAAATCGCGTCCGTTGTGGCAGATTGGACACTTCGATACAGGCGCAGCAACTGGCACGACGGGTGCGTTGGGCGTGGCACCCCCTCACGGCGAGACTCACGAAATGGCCGGCACCACCCGCCCGCGGTTCGTCCCCGTTCCGGCCCAGGACAGCGAGGAGCGCGGCCGCCTGATCCTCCGCGACGGGACCGTCGCGCACGTGCGGCCGGCCCGCCCCGGCGACCGCGACGCGCTCACGCGGTTCTTCCGCGACCTGTCGGTGGAGTCGCGGTACCGCCGGTTCATGTCGGCCTCGATGCCGGGGCCGGACCTCATCACCCGGCTGGCGGCCGAGCCGGACCCGCACTCGGCGCTGACGCTCGTGGTCACCCGCGGGACCGAGGCCGACGCCCGGGTCATCGCCACCGGCTCGTACATCGCCCGCGACGCCCGGTCGGCCGAGGTCGCGCTCGCGGTCGCCGACGCGTTCCAGGGAAAGGGGCTCGGCCCGCTGCTGCTGGAGCGGCTCGCGCTGCTCGCGGTGCGGCACGGGTTCGTGCGGTTCTGGGCGGTCACGTCGCTGGACAACACGCCGATGATGCGGGTGTTCCGCGAGTCCGGGTTCGAGGTCCGGGACCAGGTGACCCGCGGGGGGATCGAGATCGACCTGGGCGTCGTGCCGACCGCGGCCAGCGTCGGCCGCGAGGAACTGCGGGACCGGGTCGCGACCGTGGCGTCGCTGGTGCCGTTCTTCCGCCCGAACGCGGTCGCCGTCGTCGGCGCGTCCCGCGACCCCGGGGCCATCGGGCACCGCGTCCTGGAGGGGGCGATCCGGGCCGGGTTCCGCGGCGGGATCTACCCCGTGAACCCGAGGGCCGCGACTGTTGCGGGGCTCCGGGCGTACCCAGCGGCCCGCGACCTCCCCGAGCGGGTCGACCTCGCCGTGATCGCGGTCCCGGCCGTTGCCGTGCTGGGTGCGGTGGACGACTGCGCCGCGGCCGGCGTGCGGGCGGTCGTCGTCCTCACCGCCGGGTTCGCCGAGGTGGGCGGCGACGGGGCCGTGCTCCAGCGGGCGCTGGTCGAGAAGGTCCGCGGGTACGGGATGCGGATGGTCGGGCCGAACTGCCTGGGCGTGCTCAACGCCGACGCCGGGGTGCGGCTCAGCGCCACGTTCGCTCCGACGTTCCCGCCCCCCGGGCGCATCGGGATGTCGTCGCAGAGCGGGGCCGTCGGCCTCGCCGCGATGGGGGCCGCCGCCCGGTACGGGCTCGGGTTCTCCACGTTCGCCAGCGTCGGGAACAAGGCCGACGTCTCGGGCAACGACCTGCTCCAGTACTGGGAGGAGGACCCGAACACCGACGTCGTACTGCTGTACCTGGAGTCGTTCGGGAACCCGCGGCGGTTCGCCCGGATCGCCCGGCGGGTCGGCCGCCGCAAGCCGGTGGTCGTGCTCCAGAGCGGGCTCACGCGGTCCGGGGGCCGCGCGGCCGGGTCGCACACCGCGGCGCTGGCCACGAACGCGACCGCGGTCCAGGCGCTGTTCCGGCAGACGGGTGTGATCCAGGCCGCGTCGCTCGAAGAGATGTTCGACCTCGCGCTGACGCTCGGGAGCCAGCCCGTGCCCCGCGGCCGCCGGGTCTCCATCGTCACCAACGCGGGCGGCCCCGGCGTCCTGAGCGCCGACGCCTGCGAGGCCAGCGGTCTCGCGGTCCCCGAGCCGTCCGTCGCGCTGCGGGACCGGCTCGCGGTGCTGCTCCCCGCGGCCGCGAGCGTCGGGAACCCGATCGACCTCATCGCCGCGGCCGGCCCCGAGGCGTACCGCCGGGCCATCGACGCGGTCCTCACCTCGGGCGAGTTCGACGCCGTCCTCGTCCTGTACACGCCGGTCGGGCTCGCGGAGCCGGGCGACGTGCGGAAGGCGATCGCCTCCGCGGTCGCCGGCGCCCGCGCCGCCGGCGCGACCGGCGTTCCGGTCCTCGCGTGCGTCCTCGACCAGGACGCGGACCGCGGGTTCGTGGAGTGCCCCGGCGAGCGGGTCCCGTGCTACCCGTTCCCCGAGACCCCCGCCCGCGTGCTCGGCAAGGTCGCCGCCTACGGCGCGTGGCGCGACCAGCCCGACGGAGCGTACCCGGACTTCCCGGACCTGCACCTCGCCATCGCGCAGAGCGTGTGCCGGGAGGTTGCCGCCAAGCGCGGCGGCGACTGGCTCGCGCCCGACGAGGCGCGGGCCGTGCTCGAGGCCGCCGGGCTGCCCCTGGTGCCGACGGAGTTCGCCGGCACCGCCGACGAGGCCGCCGCCGCCGCCGAGCGGGTCGGGTTCCCGGTCGCGGTCAAGCTCGCGTCGCGGCGGATCATTCACAAGAGCGACGTCGGGGGCGTCCACCTCGGCCTGACCACCGCGGCCGGGGTGCGGGCCGCGTTCGCCGACATCCGGGAGACGGTCCGGGGCGGCGACCACCCCGACGCGATGGACGGGGTGACCGTGCAGCCGATGCTCCGCGGCGGCGTCGAGGTGATGGCCGGGGTGACCCACGACCCGCTGTTCGGCCCGCTCGTCGCGTTCGGGCTCGGCGGGGTCCACGTCGAGGTGCTGGGCGACGTGGCGTTCCGCGTGGCCCCGCTCACCGACCGCGACGCGGCCGAGATGGTCCGCGGGATCCGCGGCTTCCGCCTGTTGGAAGGGTACCGCGGGCACCCGCCGGCCGACGTCGCCGCGCTCGAGGAGGCGCTGTTGCGGCTCTCGCGGCTCGCCGAGGAGGTGCCCGAGATCGCGGAGATCGACCTGAACCCGATCTTCGCGTTCCCGCCGGGCGAGGGGTGCCGCGTCGCCGACGCCCGGGTCCGCGTCCGCCCCGTGCGGTGACGCGAGGGGCGGCCGGTCCGCACAGGAGTCGCCCGCGGCGCTCTCCGCACCGGGGCGGAGGTACAGGGCTATCAGCCGCATGACGCCGCCCTGCGGCCAGGGGAACGCCGTCGGCGGTCGAGTCGTATTCGGTGTCATGGTGCGGCTCCCGTCGGCACATGAACTGTTCACATGTTCAAGTGCGCAACGACCGCCCCCGTGTCAAATCGCGATTCGGAGAATTGTGGCCTCGGGCGCGGGATCTCTCCGCGGTGGTGATGCGGCCCCGCACACCTGCCGCACACTCGAAGCCGGGACCGCACACCGCCGGTGCTGCGATCCGCTCCCGGGTTCGAGCGAGCCGCTTGATTCGCCACGTCCGAATGAGGCGCGCCGGTGTGGTACGCGGGTTGCTTTGCAGCACGGTACGCAACACGAACCGGAGACCGCGATGAGCACGCAGCCGCTGACGCTCCAAGAACTGCGCGAGTACCGCCTCCAGCTCCAGACCGCCGCCGACCGCGTCGCCGAGAAGGTCGCGGAACTGGAAGCCGAGGCGCTCCGCCCGGCCGACGGGCCGGTGCGCAACCCCGACCACCAGCCGGCGCACGACGCGGACCTCGCGACCCGCACCGCCGAGGACCGCGCCGCCGTCGCCATCCTGGGGACCGAGCGGGCCATGCAGGGCGAGATCGCCGCGGCCCTGGCCCGGACCGAAGCCGGGGCGTTCGGCCGGTGCGACCGGTGCGGCCGCGGCATCTCCCGCGCCCGCCTCGACGCGGTCCCCTACGCCCGGTTGTGCATCCACTGCGCGAACGAGCCCGAGTAGCGGCCGCACCCGGCGCTGCTCTGTTGAATCGTTCGCCTCACGCGGGCCGCCACGGAGGCCGGCTCCTACAAACCAAAAGCATTAGAGGTTCTTCACGATAGCGGTGGTTGTGGGTAGGATGCCAGCCCTTGCGCC
>NZ_JBHYGG010000035.1:0-78770 GCF_051859125.1 Gemmata sp. | reverse complement strand
CCCCCGCCCCCCCCGCCCCCCCCCCGCCCCCGGGGGGGGGGTTGTGGGCGCGGCGGGGGGGGGGGGGTGGGGGGCCGCCACTCGACCCCGTTCCCGGCCCCGTCGACGCACCCGGGGCCGGGCTCACGCACGCCCCCTCACCCGCGACTCGAGGACTCGTCGCGACCTCTCCCCCCGGACGGGGGGCGAGGTGTGGCGCGCCGGCCTCTTCCTGAACGAACCCACCCGCCTCGCTGCTGAGACGCCCGACCAGCCCCACCTCGCCCCCCGTCCAGGGGGAGAGGTCGCCGCGCTTCGCGGCGGGTGAGGGGGCCGCGCCGTCGAGATCGTACGGCGCGCACGCTTCACCCGGGTTCGCCGCGTCGCTCGTCGGCGCGCTCGGGTCGGTCGGCGCGTTGGGCACGAGGTCGCCGGTGGCGTCGGGGTCGTCGGGCGGGAGGTCGCCGGGGTAGACCAGTTCGCCGGCGAGCCGGCGCTTCCACACGACCAGGGAGGCGTAGCTCCGGTCCCAGAACTCGTCCGGGTCCACCTTCTCGTACACCTCGCCCAGCCGCGCCAGCTCCTCGTCGACCTGCTTGGCGAACCACCGCTGGCGGGCGATCCGTGCGTCGTCCAGCGTCGCGAGCCGCGGGTCCGGCGGGGGCCGCTTCGCGCGCTCCTTCGCCCGCGCGTTCCGGTGCCGGGTGAACGTGTTCTCGATCCGGCACAGGGCCTCGGCCGCCTTCTGCCCCTCCGACGGGTTCCCGGTGCGGAGCTGCACGCGGAGCACGAGCATCGACTCGGTCAGCGTGTCCTGCATCAACTCCCGCCGCGCGGCGGCGAGTCGGCGTCGATAGACCGGGTTGCCGCGGCACAGCGCCTTCAGCTCCTCGGGGTCGATGTCGAGGGTGCGGGCGGTGGCGGTCCAGGTCCACCCGTCGGCGCGGAGGTCCGCGGCGCGGGCGTACACGGTCTCCATGTCGAGGGTGGCGGTGGGCATCGGGGCACGCGGGGGGTAGGAGAGTCCAAAGTGAACCCAGGGTTTGCACCCTGGGTCCGATGGGCTACGCACTGTCGTCCCTCCGGGACTTGAAGCATGTAGCCCCCGAAGGGGGCGGCAGTCCGTAGCCCAGGGTGCGAACCCTGGGTCCGATGGGCTGGGTTCTGGGGACGTGTGTCTATTTGTACATGCCGAACGATCCCGGTCGCGTCAAACCCGAATTGCGGAAAAGCGCGGGCCGCGGCGTCACTCGGTGTGGCCCCACACCTGGACCCCGAACCCGTTCAGGTCGAGGTCCTCGCCCTTCTCGGACTCGCCGACGCCGCCGCGGTCGAGCGACAGCCGCAGGTACGCCCAGAAGCTCGCCTTCTCGCCCTGCATGTCGTACCCGGCCGCGTCCACGTCGGCCTCCAGGAGCCACCGCCACCCGCGGCGCTCCTCCTTGCCCCCGTCGGTGGCCTCCTCCTGCCACCCCTTGAGTACCCGCGACAGGTGCTGGACCGCGGCCTTCCACCCCTTGGCCTCGGTCACGTGGATCCGGACCTCGTCGGCCGCGGCCTCGACGCTCGCGTTCGGGATCGCCCGCAGGGACTCGAACAGCTTGTGCTCCAGGGCCGAACACCGCCACGGGGACCACAGGTAGAACGTGACCCCGGGGGCGTCCATCGAAAGCCCGAACAGCTCGACCCGCATGGCGTGACTCCGCGCCCCGATCGTGGGGCCCGCTATGATACCCTGTACGTCCCCTCCCAGTTTACGACGCCCCGCCGCACCCGCCCCTGCAACCTGCCATGAACTTGCCGACGACCGTCGAGTACCCCGTTATTGCCGTCGGCGACCTGCACGGCCGCGTCGAGTGGCTCGACCAGCTGGTCGCGAGGCTGGAGCGGCTCCCCGAGTGGCCCGCGGCCCGGCTCGTGTTCCTCGGCGACCTCGTGGACCGCACCGACACGGTGAAGCAACTCGTCTCGCGGGTCATGGAACTGATCGCCGCGAAGCCCGGCAGCACCTGCGTGATGGGGAACCACGACCTCGCGCTGGTGGGGGCCGCGGGGCTCGGGGACCGGCCGCCGGCCCCGTTCTGGGTGCAGCGGTACGGAGCGGCTTACGACCACAAGTGGACGTTCCGCAGCTACCTCGACGGCGCCTCGCCGGACTACCTCCCGGCGGGCCAGTGGGAGCGGGAACTGGAGCGGCTGCGGGCCGCCATGCCCGCCGAGCACCGGGCGTTCCTCGCGGGGCTGCCGTGGGTCGCGGAGGCCGCGGGGCACGTGTTCCTGCACTGCGGTCTGTCGCCCGAGATTGACTGCCCGCCGGCAGTCCAAGTCGAGTGCCTGAAGCGGAAGGTGTGGGACCGGGCGGCCGTGAACCCGCGGTTCGGCACGACGACCGACCGCCTGTTCACGCCAGACTACCCGGTGTGGCTCGGGGCCGACCGCAAGCTCTCGGCCAACCCGCTGCCGTACCCGGGGAAGGTGCAGGTGACCGGGCACGAGAGGGTGCCGCGGCCCGACGCAAACGCGGTCCGCGTCCGCATCGACACGAGCGGCGGGGTCGTCGAGCCGCTCACGGCGTGCCTGCTCCGCGGCCCCGGGCTGCCGCCCGAGTTCGTCTTCAGCACCGGGTGACCGGTGGGGTCACGCTTTGAAGCCGTTGAACCCGGCCACCCCGCCGACCACGGCGACGACGGCGATCCCGATGGCGATGGCGATGGCGATGACGATCAGGTACTGGAACAGCGTCACGAGGCACGCCCGCCCGAACGAGGTCGGCAGCATGCCCGACGTGATGAGCGACGCGACGAGGAACGTGGCGGGCAGGGAGATCAGGTTCGCCACCATCTCCGCCCCGCCGGCCCCCGCGCCCCTGGCACCGAACCCGGCCTGCGGGTTGGCACCGAAGCCGCCCCGCTGGTTGGCACCGGCCCCTCCCCCGGCCACGCCCACCACCGCGACCACGATGACGAGTTGGATCACGAAGTTGGCGATCCCGGCGAGGAGGACGACCACCATGGCCTGGCCGATGCTCGGCACGGGAATGCCGGTGTCAACCTTGTAGCGGCCGTACCGGGGGCGGCGGTGGTCGCCCTCGTACTCGTCCTCGTAGGGGTCGGCCGCCGGGGCCTGCCCCCCGCCGACGCACATGTTCGCCAGGGACACCGCGCCCCGCAAGATGACGGCCCCGATCAACAGGCCGATCGGGATCGCGACGATCATCAGAACACAGACGAACCCCGCTGCTGCTCCACCACCCACGGGACACTCTTGGTTAGGCGACCGGTCGGGCGCGGCACTCGGGCGAGCGTGCGACCTCACGTGTAAGATTGTTTGAAATGGTACTGATTCTGCCCGCGTTCGCAACAACAAAGTGGCCTACCCCAGCACCGCGGCACGGCGCGGCCCCTATCCCAGCGCGGCGGCGACCAGGCCGGCGACGAGGGCGGCGAGCACGAGGAGGACGAGGTACACGAGGGCCGCGGCGAGGGCGGCCCGCCGCACCGTGGTCGGGAGCATCGCGACCAGCAGGCCGACCAGGGCGGCGAACCCGACCAGGGCCGTGAGCGCGTAGACCAGGACCTGGACCGTCCCGTCGTCGGAGGCGTCGAGCCCCTCGAACAGCACCACCCCGAGCACGTACAGGGCGACCGCGTTCGCCGCGGCGGCGAGGAACACGATGAGCATGCCGCGGGCGACGCCGGGCTCCGGGACCGGCGGGACCCCGACGGTGACGCGGATCTCGTCCGCGTCGTCGGGCGAGTCCCAGTCCCACCCGACCACGGTCTCGGTCTGGTTGGTGCCGATGACCCGGTTCGTGATCGCGACCGCGGCCCGCAGTAGGGCCGCCGCGACGAACAGGGCGAGCAGGAGTGCCCCGAGCGAGACCAGCATTCCGACGCCGGCGCAGAGCATGGGTGGTCGGCCCCTCGGGTGCGGCGGTCACGCGGCCGCGTGCGCATCATACCGCCCGGCGTGCTCGCGGGCGACGGGGCCGGTTGCAAGAGGATGTGGGAGTGGGGCGAACCCTGAGCGCGAGCGAGGGGGTGGGCCTTAACCCCCTCGCTCGCGCTCAGGGTTCGCCGGCACCGTTGCGCCGTTCCAAAAGGGCACCCGTTGATAGAACACACGGGTGCGGGTCGCGAACGAGCCGGGGGAACGGATGCTGCGCTCGGTGCCGGGACGGTTGGCGGTCATGATGTTCCTCCAGTACGTCGGCCTCGGCGCGTGGATCGTCCCGCTCACGCGGTACCTGCCGGCGGCCCCGGACCGGGGCGGGATGGGGTTCGTCTCGACCGAGGTCGGGGCGGTGTACATGACGCTGGCCCTGGGCGGGCTCGCGGCCCCGTTCGTGGTCGGCCTGCTCGCCGACCGGTGGTTCGCGACCGAGCGGGTGATCTGCGGGGCGCACCTGACGATGGCCGCACTGCTCGCGCTGGCGGCCCGGTGGTGCCAGGCCCACAGCGGCCCGGCCGCCGACCCCGGGGTCGCCGTCGGCCCGCTCGTCGGCCTGATGCTGCTGTACTCGCTCGGGTACCAGATCACGCTCACCCTCACCAACGTCATCAGCTTCCGCAACCTGGTGAACGCCGAGGGGTCGTTCGGGTACGTGCGGCTCGTCGGCACCTTCGGGTGGATCGTCGGCGGGCTCGTGGTGGGGTGGGTGCTGGAGCCGGTGTCGGCCGACCCGCTGTACTTCGCGGCCGCCTGCTCGGTGGCGATGGCCGCGTACTCGCTCACGCTCCCGCACACGCCGCCCAAGGGGTACGGCCGGCCGGTCCGCGAGGTGGTCGGGCTGCCGGCACTGAAGATGCTCGGGGACCGCTCGGTGGTCGCGTTCGCCGCGGTGCTGTTCCTCGGCAACATGATGAACCAGTTCTACACGCTGTTCACCGCCCCGTACCTCGAGGACCTGGGCGCGGGCCGCCCCGGCGGGCCGATGGCCGGGTGGAAGCCCGAGGTGCTGATGACGCTGGCCCAGTGGTGCGAGATGGGGTGCATGGCCGCGACCCCCTTCCTGGTGCGGCGGTACGGGATCAAGTGGATGATGGCCGCGGGGTTCGCCGGGTGGGTGCTCCGCAACGGGCTGCTGTACTCCGGGAACGTCCCGCTGGTGGTGGTCGTCGGGCTGCCGATGCACGGGTGGAGCTACGCGTTCTTCGCGATGGTCGGGTCGCTGTTCGTGGACCGCAAGGCCCCGGAGCACCTGCGGGCCGGCACGCACGCGCTGGTGACGTTCGTCTCCAGTGGCCCGGCGGTGCTGCTCGGGAACTTCCTCGCCGGGCAGGTCGTCGCGGCGAACCGCGTGGGCCGCGCCACCGACTGGGACGCGGTGTGGATCGTGCCGTTCGTGGGCTACGCGGTCGGGCTCGCGGTGTTCGTGCTGCTGTTCCGCGAACCGCCGCCGCGCGCGGAAGGCACGAAGCACGAAGCACGAAGCACGAAGTGAAGACCGAGATCGGTGGCACAGGCCTCTGGCCTGTGCGAGCGCCAGCACAGGCCAGAGGCCTGTGCCACCACGGAATCTGGGGCACCGCAGACCATGACCGAGGACGACCGCAAGCGCCGCGCCCTGACCCACGTGGGCGGCCGCATCGACACCGCCGGCGACGCGCCCGACGCGAAGCTGCTGGCCCACGCGGTCGACGTGCCGCCGTCCACCGACGCCGACGGCGACCCGTCGCGGGCGCACGTCCACGGGTTCCACACGTACCCGGCCCGGATGCACCCGGACACCGCGGCGCGGCTCGTGAAGGCGTTCTCCCCCGAGAAGGGCCGGGTGCTCGACCCGTTCTGCGGGTCCGGGACGGTGCTGGTCGAGGCGATGATCGCGGGCCGCAACCCGCTCGGCACCGACCTGAACCCGCTCGCGGTGCGGCTCGCCCGGTGCAAGACGCGGCCGCGGGAGGAGGCGGAACTCGAGTACCTCGTCGAGAAGGCCATCGAGTGCTCGGCGCACGCCGAGGAGCGCCGCCGAACGAAGGCCGGCGCGACCCGCCGGCTCCCGCAGGAGGACGTCGAACTGTTCGAACCCCACGTCCTGCTCGAACTCGACTCGCTCCGCGACAAGGTGATGTCGTTCCACGGCGACCGCACGCAGCAGGACCTGATGCTGGTGCTGTCGTCGGTGCTGGTGAAGCTCTCAAAGAAGCGCGGCGACACGGCGACCGGCACGGCCCCGCGGCGCACGTCGCCGGGGTTCGCGTCGAAGGTGTTTCTGCAGAAAGCGGGGGAACTCGCGCGTGCGATGTCCGCGTTCCGGAAGCTGCTGCCGACCCCGCTCCCGAGGCCGGCGTTCGTGAAGCCGGACAACGCGACCGAGCTGACGTCGCTGCCCGCCGGGCCGGTGGACGCGGTCATCACGTCGCCGCCCTACGCCGCGACCTACGACTACCTGGAGCACCATTCGATGCGGCTGCGGTGGCTGGGCCTCAGCACGGCGGCGCTGCAGCGGGGCGAGATGGGGTCGCGGTCGGCGTACCGGCGCATCCCGCCCGCGGCCGCAGCGGGGGAGTGGTCGCGGGAGTTGTCGCGGTTCTTCACCGCGGTGAGCCGGGCTCTGAGGCCGGGCGGCCCGCTCGTCCTGCTCATGGCCGATTCGGCGGTCGGGCCGGTGGCGCTGCGGGCCGACGAGATCGTGGCCGAGACCGCCCGCGCGTGCGGGTTCTACCCGGCCGCGCGGGCGTCGCAGGTCCGCCCGCACTTCCACGGCCCGACGATGGCCGCGTTCCGCGCCCGCCCCCGCGCCGAGCACGCGATCCTGCTGCGGAAGACGTAGCGGGTCGGTCACGGGAGCAGATCGGCGTTGGGAATGGTGCGTTTTCAGCCCCGGAGGGGCGGCGGATGGTGGCCAGGGGTGGAGCGCGTCTTCGAGCGGGAACCCCTGGTCCGGGGCGACCCGCGTTGCGCCGGGGACCAGGGGTTTGCCCGAAGCGGGCCGCACCCCTGGCTACCATCCGCCGCCGCATCCGCGGCTCCGAACCGCTGCATCATCCCTTGCCCAGCACGAGATCGACGACCCAGCACCCGCGGCTACCGATCGCGGATCGCGTTCAACGACACCTTCGTTAATCACGTGGCTTTACGCGGGTGAACGTTTCCTTCGGCTCCTTCTTGGGCTTTTCGGGGTTCCACACCAATTCGGTGTTCGTGAGCTTCTGAACGATGTACACGTCGTCGTGTTCGATGTCGTCGTTTAGGACGATCACGACCTTGTTCCCGTCCACCCTGTACCGGCCCGACACCTCGAAATCTTCTCCCTTTGCGGTGATGGTCATTATCGAAGTGCCGTCCTTACGGAATTCCATCACGACTGGATACTTCCCCTTTTCCTCTCCGCGCTTCCACTTCCCTACCAACTTGGTTGGGTCGATCTTCTCCTCTTCCTTGTCTGAAGCCGTCAAGCTTGAATTGAGCGCCACCATTGTCAGAGAGCAACAAAGAATCGCTCGCATCGTACTACCTTTCGCTTGCGTTTGTGTCTTCGCACGCGAGCCACTCGGCCTCGGTCATCGTTGCCCCCCGGGTTGTGTTTCAGCCCCGGAGGGGCGGCGGATGGTAGCCAGGGGTGCGGCCCGCTTCGGGCAAACCCCTGGTCCCCGGCGCAATGTGAAATGATCTGCCGCCCGTTCGGGGCTGTTGGGGATCTCGCGTCGCTCGTCGGACCAGGGGTTTGCTCGCTGCGCTCGCCGCACCCCTGGCTACATTCGGTCGCCGCGTCCGCGGCTACAAATCATTTGGCGAGCGGGGGACGTCAGTCCCCCGGTGCCTGTGAGAACTACCGGGGGACTGACGTCCCCCGCTCGCCCGGAACCCGTCACTTCACGAGTTCGTTCAGCGTGTAGTACGCCTCGGGGTGGAGCACCTTCTCGCCGTCGGCGGTGGTCAGGCCGTCGAGCCGGATCTCGAACACCCGGCCCTTCTTGAGCCCGTCCACCGGCACCGACAGCGTCTTCCCGTCGGCCGACAACTTCGCCTTGCCCACCTTCTCGGCCCGCGTGTCGGTCTCCGGGCACCCGTAGTCGCTCTTGTAGATGTAGGTGAACGAACTCACCGACGCCGCCTTCGCCCCGACCGAGTCCGGGTTCACCGGCTTCGTGAACACGAGGTCGAACCCGTCCTTCGTGAGCGTCACGTGGTGGATGTCGAACGGGTCCTTGCCCTCGAACGCGATCCGCTGGAGCCCGTACGGCTTGCCGCCCAGCGAGCCCCACCCGCGGTTCGTCTGGCCCACCATCAGGCTCCCGTCCGGCGCGAAGCACAGCCGGTTCACCCCGCACTGGAGCCCGCTGCGGAACGGGAAGCACGCCCCCTGGTACACCCCGTTCACCTTCTCTAAAGCCACCCGCATCACGCACGAGTTCGTCTGGTCGCCCACGAACGCCTGCCCGGTGAACGGCCCGAACTTGCCGCCGGTCGTGTCCCACACCGGCTCGCTCGCCGACTTGCCCATGCG
The DNA here is from genome assembly GCF_051859125.1 of Gemmata sp. Lineage (NCBI taxonomy): Bacteria > Pseudomonadati > Planctomycetota > Planctomycetia > Gemmatales > Gemmataceae > Gemmata > Gemmata sp. Next base: position 70,342 of record NZ_JBHYGG010000035.1, on the reverse strand, counting down.
GCCGTAGGGGAACCACACGCACGGCGGGTCGAAGTCCGGGTACACGTCGGTCTGGTTCCCGTTCTTGTCCACCCCGTCGTAGCGGATGCCGCTCGGCACCTTGTCCGGCACCTTGCCGGCGAACGGCGAGTCCTTCACCCACCGGAGCCCGGCCTGGTGCCCGTAGAACTTGCCCGGCTTGATGTGGTGCATCTTGTTCGTCGCCACCCACTCGCCCTGGTTGTCGCAGTAGAACAGCTCCCCCTCGGGCGAGAAGTTCACGCCGTTGGGCGACCGCAGGCCGTAGGCGTACGGCTCCATCTTGCCGTCCGGGCTCACCTTCACGCACCACCCGCGCCACGGGGCCTTCGCCTGGTGCCCGCCGCCGAACCCGACGTTCAGCGTGACGAACATGTTGCCTGCCTTGTCGCGGGCCGGGCCGAAGGCGAACTCGTGGTAGTCGCCCGACACGCCCCACTTGTCGCACACGGTGCTGAACTCGGACGCCACCCCGCCCTTCTCGACGATCTTCGTCAGCTCCGGCCGCTGCACGACGAACACGGTGTCGTTGTCCTGCACGAACAGGCCGAGCGCCTCGTGCAGCCCGCCCGCGTACTTCGTCACCTTCACGTCAGAAAGGCTGTCGGACGTCGGGTTCTCGACCATCCACACCTCGCCGCGGCGGGTGCAGGCGAGCAGCTTGCCGTCGGGCCGGAACCCGATGCCGCCCACTTCGAGCACGCAGTCGGCCGGCAGCGGGATGGTGTTGATCTTGTAGAACTTGCCCTCGCCGCTCGCGTTCTGGTTGATGCCGGCGACGACCGCGGCCGGCGGGAAGTCGCGCTCGAGCCGCTTGCGGATCGTCTCGGGGACGATCCCCTTCGGCAGGTCGGCGGCGCTGACGTACACCTCCCACTCGCCGGCCGTCTGGCACACCTTGATGAGCAGTTCGTTCTTGCCGACCTTCACGTCGGCCTCGGCCGTGTCCTGGTCCGGGGCCGCGCCGCGGGTGTGGTTCTCGTGGACCAGTCGCTTGCCGTTGAAGAACACGGTGAGCGTGTCGTCGCTGCCGAACGACAGCGGGAGCTTGAACGCGCTGGGCGACTCGAACGCGTGGTACAGGTAGACCGCGGCGTTGGTCCTCACGCCCGGGAACTTCATCAGGCTCGTGACCTTGCCCGGGGTGAAGTCCTTGAACTCCTCCCACGCGACCGCCTTGCCGTCCTTGCCGGGGTACGTCGCCTTCAGGTCCACGCCCTTCTCGGGCGGGTACGCGGTCTCGAACCCCTCGCCGTTGGGGTTGTCGAACGGCCCGGCGTGGTACCACTTCCCCTGCAGGCCGGGGAGCCCGTGCGACGCGAGCGTCGCGGCGATCGTGGCCGGCCGCGAGCCCTTGTTGACGTACTCGCCGGCCGGCTCACCGACGGGCTTGGCCTGCGGGACCGCGGCCGCGTGGCCCATCGCCACGGACGTGAGCAGTGCGGACAGCACGACGGGGCGGAAGACGCTCATTGATGGGGTTCCGGCAGGAACAGGGGGAGGGTCCAAGCGGGGCGGGGGCGGGGCGACTCCGATTGTAGCCGGGGTCTGTGACCCCGGACCGGCCTCACAGGGGCCGGCTACAGTGGGAGGTGACCAGCGAGGGTTGATGACTCGTGCCCGGTATCCCCGCTACTGTACCGACTCAGAAGGCGTTCCACAACCGCTCGAACTCGGCGGCGAACGCGGCGACGAGCTTCGCGTCGCCGGTGTCCACGACGTTCTCGTAGTTCATGTCGGCGGCCCCGCGGGTCCAGTTGTAGCTGCCGTTCAGGAGCCGCGCGCCGTCGAAGATCGCGAACTTGTGGTGCATGTGCCCGTTGATGCCCGGGTCGGACCGCCCGCGGCCGCGGACGTCGTCCACCTTCAGCGGGATGCCGGCGTCGCGGAACTTCTGGACGTCGGAGCCCGGGTCGAACTGCTTCTCGTTGTCCGAGATGACCCGCACCTTGACCCCGCGGCGGTGCGCGTCGAGGATCGACCGGCTGATGCGGTCGTCGGTGACGGTGAACACGCACACGTCGGCGGTGCGGCGGGCGGTCGTGAACCGGTGGACGATCTGCTGCAGGCACCGCTCGCCGGGCGAGAAGAACGCGAGGTCCGGCTCGGCCGACGCCGCGCCGGTCGCGGGTGCGGTCGCCGGCCCCATCGGCGCGAGGACGCGCATCACGTCTTCGAGCCACCCGACGACGCCGGCGCACTCGGCCGGGAGCGCGCCCCGGGCGGCGTCGAACGCCGCGTGCCGGGCGACGCCGCGCTGCTGGTCGGTGGTGACGTTCTTGGCAAGCCAGTCGGACAGGGCCGCCTTCTCGCTCGGGGTGAGCTTCGCGTCGGCGAGGGTGCGGCGGAGCAGGGCGGGGAGGTCGTCGGGGGTCATCGGGCACCAGAAGTCAGAAGAGTGAGCCGCACGATTGAAGACGAGAAAGGCACGATTCGGACAGGAGAGCAGCGTACATTCGAGAGCAGTGACTGAACCGAGTTACGGATGGCGTGGTCGCCCCTCACCCGCGACTCGAAGACTCGTCGCGACCTCTCCCCGTCGGAACGGGGCGAGGTGGGGTGACTGGCCACCTCCACACCTCACCGATTCGCACTGCTCGTGAGAAGCGCAGGGGCAACACCTCGCCCCGTTCCTACGGGGGGAGGTCGCCGCGGGCTCTGACCGCGGCGGGTGAGGGGCTCCACCTCAACCGTTCCCAACGCGCTTCGCCGTCTCCGGCTCTGAATCGTGTCTTTATCGGGTTTCGATCGTGCGGCTACTCTTCCGCCGGGTTCACTTCTCCCGTTTGATGCTCCAGTCGGTCATCGCTTCGAGGATCGTGCGGCACTCGCCGCGGGGGAGGCACTCCAGGTCGTGCCGCGCGGTGCGGGCGATCTCCTCGGCCCTGCGGCGGGCGTAGGCGAGCGACTGCGTCTTCTCGAGCGCCGCCAGCACGCGGCGGCCCAGTCCGGGCTCGCCGCCGCGGACCGCGGCCCGCAGCCCCTCGGCCTCGACCGAAGGAAGGCGGTTCAGGCAGTGGATCACGGGGAGCGTGAGCTTCTGCTGTTCGAGGTCGGTGCCGAGCGTCTTGCCGGCCGCCTCCTCGTTGCCGACGAGGTCGAGCAGGTCGTCGGCGATCTGGAACGCGAGGCCCAGGTTGCGGCCGAACCCCGCGAGCCGCTCGACCGTCTCCTCCGGCGCGCCGGCGAACAGTGCACCGAGCCGCCCGCAGCACTCCGTCAGCGCCGCCGTCTTGCCGTCGATGACCGCGAAGTAGTCGGCCTCCGTGAGGTTCAGGTTGCCGCGCTCGGTGACCTGCCGTAGTTCGCCCGCACACACGCGGTTCGTCGCCTCGCCGATGATCTCGCACGCGCGGCGGTCCACGGTGCTCGTGAGGTGGAAGGCGTGGGTGAACAGCATGTCGCCGAGGAGGATGCTGACCTTGTTCCCCCAGCCGGAGTTCACCGTCGGGATGTGCCGCCGCAGCTCGGCCTCGTCGAGCACGTCGTCGTGGACGAGCGTGGCCGTGTGGATCATCTCGACGGCCGCGGCGAGCGTGTGGTGGTGGGGGGTGACCTTGCCGAGCGCCTTCGCGGTGAGCAGGAGCAGGGCGGGGCGGAGCCGCTTGCCGCGGTAGTGCTTGAGGTGCTCGATCAGGGGGCCGAACGGCGAGCGGTACTGCGACAGGGTGTGGTCGAAGATCCGGTCGGCCTCGTCGATGTCGCCCGCGACCGGGGCGAACGCGAGCCCGGCGGGTCTGGGCGGTGCGCCCGCGGCTGCGGCGGGCGGAACGGTGAGCATGGCGGTCCCCATCGCGTGGCCTCCCGCTTTCCGTGCGGGCCGCCGCAATCCGGAAAGCATACGCCCCCGCCGGCGACCGTCAATTTGGAGAAGCGTCCGGGCCGCGGACGAAGTGCCCGCTCCGCCCGCCGTCCTTCTCCTCCAGCCGCACCGACTCGATCACCATCGCCCGGTCGGCCGCCTTGCACATGTCGTACACCGTGAGGGCCGCCACAGTAACCGCAGCGAGCGCCTCCATTTCAACACCCGTGCGGCCAAAAACCTTCGCCACCGCCTCGATCCGCACCGCGTCGCTGGCCGGGAACGAGAAGCTCACCTGCACCGAGGTGAGCGCGAGCGGGTGGCACAGCGGGATCAGGTCCGCGGTCCGCTTCGCGCCCATGATGCCGGCGAGCCGGGCGACCTCGAGCACGTCGCCCTTGGACACCCGCTTGTCGCGGATGAGGGCGAGCGTCGCCGGCTGCATCCGCACGACGGCGGACGCCCGCGCGACCCGCTCGGTCTCGGCCTTCGCGCCGACGTCGACCATGCGGGCCGCGCCGGACTCGTCGAAGTGCGTCAGGGGGGAGGACATGGGGGCGCAGTGGGTTGCTGGGAGAGGTGGGGCAGGCATTCTTGCCTGCCCCCAGACGCCTCACGGAGTAGGCAAGAATGCCTGCCCCACCAGGGTTTTCATGCCTGTTATACCAAGTCAGATCGGCTCGGACCCGTGGTGTACGGGTCCGAGCCCGAGTGCCGAGCGAGGGGCAACGTGAACCCTCGCTCGGCGCTCGGGCTCGGACCGCTACGTACCCAACAGATCCGGGGTTACTCGCTCACCGGCGGGAGGAGCACGGAGCCGCGCTGCGAGGTCCGCATCGGCGGGGGGAGTTCCTCGACGCCCGGCGGGACCGCGTCGGGGTACAGCGGCTCGCGCGGGGCGCGGGGCAGCGCGGGGACCGGAGTCGCGGGCGTTGCGGGGCCGCCGGGTGCTGTGGGGGCCGCGTTCGGCGGCACGCACGGGCGCACGAACAGGTCCTTGTCGGCCTCGAACGCGCGGCCGTCGAGCGTCGTGAGCCGCACGGCGACCCGCACCCGCTCGGTCGACGGGTAGGTCTGCCACGGGACCGCGACGAAGTACCCGGTGCTGATGAACCCGGCCCGCCACGACGGCCGCACCTTCTCGGCGGGCACGTCCCAGGTGCCGATCGGGTTCTTGATGCCGGCGGCGGTCACCTCCCACGCGGCGACCTGGACGCGGGCCGGCACCTTCACGGCGGCCCCGTCCTCGTCGCGGGGCACGACGACGAGCATCAGCCCCTCGTCGCCGGGGACGCCGTCCTCGTCGACCCCGCCGGTGCCGCGGGCCAGGGTGATGTCCTTGACCGGGACGTAGAGCGGGGCCGTCGTCGGCACCTGCGGCCCGGGGGAGCTCTGCGACTGCTGCGCGTAGGCCCGGTTGAGGTTCCGGGACTGTTCCAGCGCGGCCCGCGTGTCGGTCAGCTCCCGCTCGCGGGTGCGCAGCTCGGCCTCGATCAGGTCGTACCGCTTGTTCGGCTTACACGACGTGGCCAGCGTGCAGTGGACCGTGGACAGGACAACGAACACGCCGAACCGGAGCCGCGGCCCGACCCGGGCGAGGCGTTCCGATCCGGCGTGGTGTCGCGTCCTGCCCACTGTTCACCCACTGGTCGCTACTCGGGGGAGCGGTGCCCGGCCCCGAGCTGGTCGACCGGGATCCGCTCCAGAACCTTGTCGATGAGCCCGAAATTCTGGGCCTCGGCCGCGGACATGAAGTTGTCGCGGTCGGTCCCCTTCTTGATCGCCTCGATCGTCTGGCCGCTGTGCATCGCCAGCAGCCCGTTGAGGGTGTCCTTGGTCCGCAGGAACTCCTTGGCGTGGATCAGGATCTCCTCGGTGGTCCCCTCGGTGCCGGCCAGCGGCTGGTGGATCATGACCCGGGCGTGCGGCAGGGCGTACCGCTTGCCCTTGGTGCCGGCCGTCAGGAGCATCGCGCCCATGCTGGCGGCCTGGCCCATGCAGTACGTCGCCACGTCGCAGGTGACGAACTGCATGGTGTCGTAGATCGCCATCCCCGCGGTCACGCTCCCGCCGGGGCTGTTGATGTACAGGCTGATGTCCCGCTTCGGCTCCTCGAACTGCAGGTACAGCATCTGGGCGACGATCAGGTTCGCCATGTCGTCGTTGACGACCCCCTGCAGGAAGATGATCCGGTCCTTCAGCAGGCGGCTGTAGATGTCGTACGCGCGCTCGTCGCGGCCCTTGCTCTCGACGACCATCGGAATCAACGGCATGTTCGGTCCTCCGGGCGGACCGGCACACCCTCAGTGATCGGGTGGCGGGTCCGCGGGTGATTAGCGCTGTGCGGACTGTTGTTCGGGTCCCGCCCCCTCGCGGGGCGGGCGTGCGGAATGTGCGACGTTTGCGGGTCGGCGTTGGCCGGGTGTCGTTCGCGAGGGGGGAGCGGCCCGCGTTTCCGGCCCCACGGAGCGGGGGCGCTCGGACCGCGAGCCGACTGCCGACGCCCCACGAACCTCAACCAACCGACGGCAACCCCACACGGTCACTTCTTCGCTTCGGGCTTCACGAGGACCTCGTCCACCAGGCCGAACGCCTTGGCCTCGGCGGCGTGGTAGTACTTGTCCCGGTCGGTCTCCTTCTCGATCACCGCGAGCGGCTGGCCGGTGTGCTTGACCAGGATCTCGTTGAGCCGGCCCCGCTCCTTGAGGATCTCGTTGGCCTGGATCTCGATGTCCGACACCTGGCCCCCGACCTGCCCGTAGGGCTGGTGGACCATGACCTTCGAGTTCGGCAGGGCGTACCGCTTGCCCTTGCTGCCGGCCGCGAGCAGGATCGCCGCGCCGCTGGCCGCGAGGCCCATGCAGTACGTGTGGACCGGGGCGTCGAGGAACTGGATCGTGTCGTAGATCGCCAGCGTCGCCGACACCGAGCCCCCGGGGCTGTTGATGTACAGGTGGACGTCGGCCGTCTTGTTCTCGTACTGCAGGAACAGCAGCTGCTTGATGATCATGTCCGCGAGCGGGTTGCTGATCACCTGGCTGATGAAGATGATCCGCTGCTCGAGGAGCAGGTCGTCGAGCGTCATGAACCGCTGGCGCGAGTACTGGCCGCCGCGCTGGAGCTGCGGCTCGAAGTGGCCGGCCGCGGCCGACGGGTCGAACGGGGGGAACATGCGTGGCTCCATTCTGAAGGCGAGCGGGGGGCGCGAGCCCCCCGAGTTCAGTCGCAACACTTGGGGGGCTCACGCCCCCCGCTCGCCCGGGTTACTGGTACTGTACGCGGCCGGTCAACTGGCCGGCTTTTCGTCGGCGGCCTTGTCGGCCGCGTCGGCCGCCTGGGCCTGCGAGTCGGGCATCGCGTCGGCCGTGACGGTCGAGACCTCGTCCCCGCCGGACTCGGTGGCGCTCCACTCGTAGTCCTCGTACGTCGCCCCGGCGAGGATCAGGTCGAGCGCCTTCTGCTCCAGCAGGTCGGTGGCCAGGGCCTCGATCAGGTCCTCCTTCTCGAGCCGGGCGCGGACCCGGCGGACGCTCTCGCCGGTGCGGTCGGCCATCCGCTCCATCTCGCGGTCCAGGTCCTCTTCCTCGATCTCGATCTTCTCGACCTCGGCGACCTTCTGGAGCACGAAGTGCTCCTTGAGCGCGGCCGCCGTCGTCTTCATCGCGTCCTGCTCCAGCAACCGACGCCGGCCCTTGATCTGCTCGTCGCTCATCCCGGAATTTTTCATCTCCATGACCTTCCGGGAGATGGTCTTGCGGGCCTGGCGGCGGAGCATGTCCTGGGGCAGCTCCCACGTCGCGGCGGCCCCGATCGTCTCCAGCACCTGCTGGCGGGCGACCTGCCGCTGGGTGTACTCGAGCCGCCGCTCCAGCACCGTCTTGACGAACTCGCGGAACCCCTCGGGGGTGGTGACGCCGAACGCCTCCTCGAGCAGCTCGCGGGTCAGTTCCGGCTGGCGGATCGTCTTGACGTCCTTGATGGCGAACGTCGCCTGGACCTTCTGGCCCCGGAGCCCCTCGGTGCCGAGGTCGTCGCCCAGGGTGATCTCGACCTCGCGGACGTCGCCGGGCTTGGCCCCGGCCACCTTCGCGCCGAAGTCCGGGCACACGCCGTCGGACAGCGCGAGCTGCTTCTCGACCTTGACCCGGACCTCCTTGAGCGTGTTGATCTCCTTGCCGCGGTAGCTGATGGCCACGTCGGCCGTGAGGTAGTCGTTGACCGCGACCTCGGCCGGCTCCTTAGGCACGAGCTGGCCGTACGACTCCAGGAGCCGCTTCTGCTCGGCGTCGACGTCCGCGTCGGTGAACGCGTGCGTGGGCCGGCGGAGCTTGAGCCCCTTGTACTCGGGCAGGTCGAACTCGGGCCGGACCTCGATCTCGAACTCGTACACGAACGGCCCCTCGGCGGGGAGCTTGATGGCGTTCGGGTCGAGGTCGGGCGGGCTCAGCGGGGCGATCACCTGCTCGTCGGCGAGCTGCTCCAGGCTGGCCATCAGCACCTGGGTCTTGACCTCTTCCGAGACAGAGTCGTGGTACTGCTTCTCGATCAGCTTGCGGGGGGCCTTGCCGGGCCGGAACCCGCGGACCTGGGGCTGGTCGCTGCGGACGATCTCGGTGAACTTCTCGTCGAGCCGCTCGTCGATCAGCTCGCGGTCCACGGTGACCTTGACGTGCTTCTTGCACGGGCCGACGTCGCGGAGTTCCACGGACTGCTTGAGCTTGATCGGCCCGTCCTGCGCCGGGGCGTCGACGGTCGCGATCGCGGAACCGGCGTCCGCGTCGGTCGCGGGCGCTTCGGGGTTGGTGTCGTCTGCCATGCGTGTGCTCCGTCGGGGTGGTCTGCTCGCGCTGGGCCGGCTTCCGTTCCTGTCTACAAACGAGGAACCGGGGCGTCACGAGTGACGGGTGTTGTATACCCCCGGGCCGCGCGCGACTCCCCGCTTTTGGATTTCGGTGCGGTCCCGCCTCGCGCGAGGCGGTGCGGGCCGGTCATTGTACCGGTGCGGGAGGGAGCGCGGCGGGGCGGGGCGTCAGCCCAGGGCGGCCAGGAGGCGGGCCTGGATCGCCTTGACGAGGTCGCGGACCGACACCCGCTCCCCGTTGTGGTCGCCGACGGGGTTGAGGAGGAGGAAGGCGTGGCCCTTGAGGGTCATGCCGCTGAGCAGCGCCTTGAACCGTGCGAGGTCGCCGACGGAGAACGGGACGAGTTCGTCGGGGTCGGTCGGGGACAGCCACGCGATCCCGGCGCGCGCGGCTTCGAGGGAGGTGAACGCGGGGACGTAGGCCGAATCGACGTCGCCGGACTGGACGACCTGGCGGACGAGTGCGGGAACCGTGTCGCCCAGCGGCGCGGCGGCGAGCAGCCACACCCCGTCGGGGGCGAACAACTCGGCCGGGAGTTCGCGCTTCACGATCGCACCTCGGGGAGAGGACCGGGCAACGAAGGGAGCCGGGGCCGGGATCACACGCGGTCCAGCGCCTGGCGGACCTCGTGGATCTTGTCTTCCAGCTCCCGGGGCACGGGCTGGCACTCCTCCCACAGCTCTTCCTTGACGCGCAACAGTCGGTCGAGCTTCGCCTTCAGTCGGTGGCGGTCCAGCTCCTGTTGCCGGTCGGCGGTTCGGTTGTCGTTGTCCATCGGCGCGATCTGTTGCATCGAGCACCCCCAGCCAGAGTTTGCGACGCCTGCGCCCGCGGTCAAGTGGTTCTTCCGAAGTGTCCGGTGATTGCACAGCAGGACGGTGCCACACCGGCGCGAAACTTGGCTCGGAACCCACAACGCGAAACGTCGCCGCACCCGACGCCCTCGGTTTCCTTGTTCGTGCGTGCAAACCGCGCACCGCACGCACGGACCGCCGGGTGGCTTGGAGAGCGTTACGCGGGCGAACGTTCGGCTCGTGGCGCCCGATCCGCCGGGTGAAGTGGGGTACAAACGGCCGCGACGCGGGTCTCAGATGGAATCTGAAACCCGCGTCGCGGATGGATCGTTGCGCCAGAGAACTGGCGAGATGTCATTTCAAGAGCGGGTGATGGGACTTGAACCCACGACAACCTCGTTGGCAACGAGGTACTCTACCACTGAGTTACACCCGCGTTCGCTTTCCGTCCCACACAATCTAGGTCGCTCGGGCTCCGGCTTCAAGGGGAGAATATGACTCTCTCTCCGGGTGGCCAGGGATTTCGTGAGCGGGGCACCCGGATCGAAACGAAGCGGCCCGACCGGTGTGCCGGTCGGGCCGCGGGGTGACTGCAGGCCGGCGCGGGTCACGACCGGTTGGCGGCGACCCACAGCATGTGCGCGACGCGCTCGTGGAGGTTCACGGCCTTCTGCCGCCGCATGCGGACGAGGTACACGTCCCGCCAGGTGTAGTAGAGGGCCGCGATCGCCAGACCGGCGAGGTTACAGGTGATGAGCGAGGGGAGCACAGAAGCCTCCGCGTTCGGTTCGTGGTAGGGTGAAGTTGGGTGGCGGGAAAGCCGACAGCCGCCACGTACCCGAACCCTAATACGCGAACGGGTGGCGTCAAACGGTGCCGGCCCGGATTCAGGAGGACGAACGTAGGGGACGTGACGGATTTTCCGCCACTATGGACTGGGCGAAATTTATCCTCGCGGGTCGCGCGAATTCGGCCTCAGATTGTGCCGGGAGACGAAGTCGCGGGTGCGAGCTCACCCCGCAAACCCGCAAGCCCCTCACTACCCAACCTCACCAGCTTCCCACCCACGCGGACCTCGAAGAGGTCGTCGAGTTGTTCGTAGGCGAGGATGGCGACCGTCGCGCCGGGGGTGAGCCCTTGCTGGTACCAGTGCCGGAGCCGGGCCGGGTTGTCGTCCTGCACCTCGCGGATGACGACCGTCTGGCCCGCCCGGAACTCGCTGAGCCGCCGCAGGTCGCGGCGCTGGAGCTCGCCGGTGCGCGACGGGATTGGGTGGCCGTGCGGGTCTTCGAGGGGCTCGCCGAGGTGGTCCGCGATGGCCTGTTCGAGCCGCGGCGAGATGGCGTGCTCCAGCGCCTCGGCCTCGGCGTCCACCTCGCTCCAGTCGAGGCCCAGCACCCGCGTCAGGAACAGCTCGACGAGCCGGTGCCGGCGGATGACGCGGAGCGCCTCGGACAGCCCCGCCTCGGTCAGCCGCGCGCCCTCCTTGGGCGTGTACGCGATCCACCCGGCCTGTTCGAGCCGCTTGAGCATCCCGGTAACGGACGGGGCCTTCACGCCGAGGGCCGCGGCGATCTGGTTCGGCTCGACGACGCGGTCGCCGCCGCCGAGCCGGTGGATGGTCTTGAGGTAGTCCTGCACCGCCTGCGACGGTTGGTCGGGTTGGTCCGTCATCCCTGGCCCTCGCGGTGCGGTCGCCCAGTGTATCTTATCGGGCCGGGGCCGCCCGTTCGGAGACAAAGACCGGCCGGCGGGCGGCGCCCGGTGCGGTCACCCGCACAGCTCGGCGACCACGAGGGTCACGTCGTCGGTGAGCGCCTGTGTCCCGCGGAACGTCTCCTGCCAGTTCACGATCCGCCGGGTGAGGCTCTCGGCCGGTTCGGCCCCGTGGGTGACGAGGCAGTCCCGGAGCCGGTCGGTGCCGAACGTCTCGCCGATCTCGTTGCGGGTCTCGATGAGCCCGTCGGTGTAGAAGCACAGCCGGTCGCCGGGGGCGAGTTGCACGGACTTCTCGCGGTACTGCTCCTCGGGCATGATGCCGAGCATGAACCCCTGCGCGCCGAGGGGCCGGACCCCGCCGGTCGCGGCCGACCACAGGAGCGGGTACGGGTGCCCGGCGTTCGCGTAGGTGAGCACCCGGGTGCGGCGGTCGAACACCGCGTAGAACGCGGTGACGAACCGCTCGTCCATGAGCCCCTGGAGCCGGGCGTTCATCTCGGTGAGCACCTGGCCCGGCGAGGCGTACTTGTGGGCGACGTCCGAGAAAGCGGTGCGACTCATGATGGCGACCATCGCGGCCGCGATGCTGTGCCCGCTCGCGTCGGCGATCAGGAACCCGAGCAGGTCCGGGTCGGGGTGGGCGATGTCGTAGTAGTCGCCCCCGAGGTGGTCGAGCGGGGCGTAGTGGAGCCCCCACTGCAGCTCGGGCCACGCCGGGGGCTTGTTCGGGAGCAGGAGCCGGGTCTGGTACCGGCCCGCGGCGCGGAGGTTGAACGTCTGCTCGTAGTCCCGGGCCAGGAGCTCGTCGTTGGCGTGCCGCAGCTCCCGGGTCCGCTCCGCGACCTGCTGGTTCAGGTGGTCGGCCCGGGTCCGCATGAGCAGCCGGGTCGAGAGGATGCCGATGACCCGGCCCCGCTCGATCACCGGCAGGTGCCGCACCCGGAACCGGTCCATCATCTCGACGGCCGCGGCCCAGTCGGCGTCCGGGCCGATGGTGTGCGGGTTCACGGACATCCACGCGGACACCGGCAGGTCGCGCCAGTCCGCGGGGGCGGCGACGATCCGCCGGAGCAGGTCCCGCTCGGTGAAGATCCCGTCGAGGCCGGCCCCGTCGGCCGACACGATGAGCGCGCCGATCCGGCGGTCGTTCATCAGCCCGATGGCCGCCCCGATCGGCAGACCCGGGGGCACCACCTCGGGCTCCGGTTGCATCACGTGGCGCACGGTGAGCAGTGGTTCGGCCATGTCCGCACGAGCACCCGGCGACGATTGTTCGGGAGAGGAACGTCGAACGAGATGATACGGCCCGGGCCCGGTCCCCGTCATGCCGAATCGCGGAACCGGGCGACAGACTCTTGACGTTGCCGCCCGATACGGTGGAATAGACTGTGTTCCGCCCTCCCGACGGTGGAACCGACCGTGTCCCACCCCCCGACCCCCCAGCGGGTGCCGCATGCCGACGTGGGTGAATCAGTCCGGGGTCCTCCCGGTGCTCAACGGTCGCCTGTGCATGGTGACGTCGAGCAGCGGGAAGCGGTGGGTGTTCCCCAAGGGACTGATCGACCCCGGCCACACGGCCGGACAGGCCGCGCTGACCGAGGCCTGGGAAGAGGCCGGGCTGGTCGGCACGCTCGACCAGGAACCGGCCGGGAACTACGTGTACGAGAAGCTCGGCACCCCGCACCACGTCCTCGTGTACGTCATGCGGGTGATCGAGGCCCGCGACACCTGGCCCGAGCGGGGCCTCCGCGAGCGCGAGTGGCTGACCATCGACGACGCCCTCGACCGCGTCGAGGAGCCGGGCCTCCGGGAACTGATCCGCCGCGTCTTCCGCGCCGGCCACCCCGACCGCATCACCCTCGTGACCGCCTGAGCGAGTAAGCACGAAATTCGAAGCGCGAAATCCGAAAGGAAGACACCCAACCGCGGGTCTTCCTTTCGGATTTCGTGCTTCGAATTTCGTGCTTACTTACCCACCAAAGGCAGGATCACCCGGTCCACGTCGGCCTCGGTGCGCACCGGCGGCACGTTGCCGTGCAGCTCCCACGCCTCGACCACCTCGGCCGACTGCCCGGGGTGCAGCGTGACCAGCTCGCCGCACGTCTCCATCTCCAGCATGTCCTCGTTCGAGAACGTCTGGTAGCGGGTGCCCCGGTCCGGGTACACGGCCCCCTCGCGGTAGTCGAACCGCTTCACGAACAGCACGCCCGAGTTCAGGTACCCGGCCCAGCCCATGCGGTGCGCGAGGCCGATCTTCGTCGGTCCCTTGGTCACGTCCTGGCGGAGCATGATGTACTTCTTGCCGAACGCCCACCGGGTGTCGGCGAAGTCGAAGTACGGCCACAGGATCAGTTCCTGGTTCGGGCCGTAGTCGGCCGGCGTCTTCGCGTTGCTGACGGGCCCCGGGTGGTTCTTCTTCGTGGGCAGGGGGATGATCTCGACGCCGCCGGGGGCCATGACCGTCGGCCCCCACGGGGCGAGGTCCGTCGGCTCCGTCCCGATGTTCGTCACCTGCAATCGAACGTCGACCCGGGTGCCGGTCTTGCCGAGCTTCAGCTCCATCACCTTCTGGACGCCGTACTCGGTCTCGGGCGGCGGGGTGAACCGGACCGCGAGGTCGCCGATCGCCTCCCACTTCACGGGGCGGTTGTCGGGGAAGTACGTGCGGGTGAGGTCCTCGGGGGCGAGCCAGAACCGGTGCCCGCCGCGGAGCTGCCACTCGGGCTCGCCGGTGCCGCCCATCATCGAGTCGTAGTTCTTCATGACGTTCACCCCGCCCGGGAGCCGGTACGAGATGACGCGGGGGCCGACGTCGAGGGTGACGACCAGTTCGGCGTCGGCGTTGGCCAGGCGCAGGTTGTTCTTCCAGCCACGGTACTCGATGACGTCCACTTGGCGGCTCCGTCTGCGGCGGGGTCGGGAGAGAAGAGATTTATCCGCAGATTACACAGAGGACACAGATTTTCAGAAAGAAATCAGGGGACAGAAACCAGAGATCCGCAGGGAACAAGCAGTTTGCCCCTTATCTCCTCTGTCCTCTGTCTAAAAATCTGTGTCCTCTGTGTAATCTGCGGGTAAATCTCTTTGCTTTCATCGCCGCCCGATCCAAAGTCGCGCACGAAACACGCGCCTGCTATAATTCCTGGGCACCCGCGTTTCGCCGAAAGACCACCCGACCATGCCGACCCCGACCGCCAAGTCCGCCCGCCTGTCGCTACCGATGTGGACCGAGCGGTACGCGGCCCCGCACGCGCCGACGACCGCGGAGGAGATGCGCGCCCGCGGGTGGGACGCGGTGGACGTGGTGTTCGTCACCGGCGACGCCTACATCGACCACCCGAGCTTCGCGATGGCGATCCTGCACCGGGTGCTGGAGCGGGCCGGCTTCCGCGTCGCGATCCTGAGCCAGCCCGAGTGGACGTCGTGCGACCCGTGGCGGCAGTTCGGCAAGCCGCGGCTGTTCTTCGCCGTCAGCGCGGGGAACATGGACTCGATGATCAACCACTACACGGCGAACAAGAAGGTCCGCAACGACGACGCCTACTCGCCCGGGGGCCGGATCGGCCTGCGCCCGGACCGGGCGACCCTCGTGTACTGCCAGCGGGCGCGCGAGGCGTTCGCCGGCGTGCCGGTCATCGCCGGCGGGGTCGAGGCGTCGCTGCGGCGGCTGGCCCACTACGACTACTGGTCCGACACGGTGAAGCGGTCGATCGTGCTCGACAGCAAGGCCGACCTCGTCGCCTACGGCATGGGCGAGCACAGCATCACCGAGATCGCGAAGCGGCTGGCCGCCGGCCAGACCGTCAAGGACCTGCGCGACCTGCGCGGCGTCGCCTACGCGATGGGGGCCAGGGAGTCCTCAGAATTGCGGAACGCGGAATTCGGAACGCGGAACGAAGACCGGTCCGCCCCGTCTTCCGATTCCGCACTCCGCACTCCGCACTCCGCGTTCGTCGAGATCCCGAGCTTCGAGGAGGTCCGCGACGACAAGCGGAAGTTCGCCGAGGCGACGCGGGTCATCCACACGAACACGAACCCGTTCAACGCCGCGACGCTGGTGCAGTTCCACGACCGGCAGGCGGTGGTCCAGACGCCCCCGGCGCTGCCGCTGTCCGCGGCCGAGATGGACGCCGTGTTCGACCTGCCGTACAGCCGCCGCCCGCACCCGAGCTACACCGAGCCGGTCCCGGCGCACGAGATGATCAAGGACTCGGTCACGAGCATGCGGGGGTGCTTCGGGGGCTGCACGTTCTGCTCGATCACCGCCCACCAGGGCCGCATCATCCAGAGCCGCTCCCCGGAGAGCATCCTCAAGGAGGTCGAGAAGCTCGCGGCCGACCCGGAGTTCAAGGGGGTCGTTTCCGACATCGGCGGCGCGACGGCGAACATGTACCAGATGCGCTGCACCCGGCCCGAGGTCGAGGCGAAGTGCAAGCGGCTGTCGTGCATCCACCCGGGGGTCTGCAAGCTGCTCGGCACCGACCACGGGCCGACGATCGAACTGCTCAAGAAGGCCCGCGAGGTGGACGGCGTGCGGCAGGTGTTCGTGTCGTCGGGCATCCGCATGGACCTGGCGCAACTGTCGCCCGAGTACGTCAGCGAGTTGGCGGCGCACCACACCGGCGGCCGGCTGAAGGTCGCGCCCGAGCACACCAGCCCGGGGGTGCTCGCCCTGATGAAGAAGCCGAGCATCGACAACTTCGGCGTGTTCGCGGAGCAGTTCTCGGAAGCGTCGGCCGAGGGCGGCAAGCCGCGGCAGCAGATCGTCCCGTACTTCATCGCCAGCCACCCGGGCAGCGACCTCGCCGACATGATCGACCTGGCCCTGTACCTGAAGCGGAACGGCTACCGGCCCGACCAGGTGCAGGACTTCATCCCGGCCCCGTTCGACATCGCGACGTGCATGTACTACACGGGGCTCGACCCGTTCACGAACAAGCCGGTGCAGTCGGCGAGGAACCTGCGGGACCGCAAGATGCAGCGGGCGCTGATGCAGTTCTTCAAGCCCGAGAACTACTTCACGGTCCGCGAGGCGCTGATCCAGGCGGGCCGGGCCGACCTGATCGGCGGGTGCGACGGGCTGATCCCCGCGAACCCGCCGCGGGAGGCCATCGAGGCGAAGCGGCGGCAGGCGAACGAGGCCCTCCGGGGCGACCACTACCACACCGTCGCCAACCCCGCGAAGGGCGAGGCGCCCGGCGAGCGCGGGGCCGAGCCGCCGAAGCCGACCGGCTACCGCCCGGGGCGGACGACCCAGCAGCGGCGACAGGGCAAGAAGAAGGGCCGCTGACCGGGGCTCGACCGCCGGAACCTGAGCCGGCCGCGGGCGCGGCACCAGTCCGTCGCCCGGAACCGCGCCCGGTGGGCTACTCCGGGGCCGGCACGACCGCGACGCCCCACGGGCTCTTCCCCACCTTCACCCGGGCGACCTCCTTGGCCGCCCCCGTGTCGATCACCGACACGTCGTCCGACGGCCCGTTCGCGACGAACAGCCGCTTGCCGTCGGGCGCCGCCGCCAGCCCCCAGGGCCGGGGGCCGACCTTGATCGCGTGCAGCACCTTCCCCGCGGCCGGGTCCACCACGCACATCGTCCCGCCGCGGCCGGTGGTGACGTACAGCTTCGTCCCGTCGCCGCTCACCAGGGTGCCCATCGGCCGCGACCCGGCGGGAAGGGTGATCGTCTGCACCACCTTGTGCGACGCAGTGTCGACCACCGCGACCGTGCCGGCGGTCTCGGACGGGACGAACGCCTGCGACCCGTCGGGCCGGAACGCGACCGTCCGCGGCCGCCCGCCGACCGCGACCTCGGCGACGGTCTTGTTCGCCTTCGCGTCGATCACGACCACCTCGCCGTTCGTCTCGCAGGTAACGTAGACGAACTTGCCGTTGGGGCTGAACGCGGCCCCCTCCGGCTCCTCCCTCACCTTCACCACCGCCTCGACCTTGCCGGCGGCGAGGTCGAACACGGTGGCCGTGGCCGCGTCCTCGTTCGAGATGTACAGCCGCTTCCCGTCGGGGCTGACGGCGAACTCCTCGGGGTCGGTGCCGGCCGGCAGCCGCTTCACCACCCGCTTCGCCTTCAGGTCGATGACCGCGACGCCGTCCTCGGCGCGGTCGCCGCCCTCCACCTTCGGGAGTACCGGGGCGCCCTTGTCGCCGAGCTTCGGCGGGCCGAGGACCGGGCTGCCGCTGACGGCGACGTAGAGCGTCTTGCCGTCGGGGCTGGCGTGGACGCCGCGGGGCCGCTTGCCGACCGGGACGGTGCCGACCACGGTGCCGGTCGCCGCGTCGATCAGGGTGACGTCGCCCGACCCCTCGTTGGTCACGCACACCCAGTGCCCGCGGGCCGCGGCCCCCTTCGGCGGCTCGGGGTCCGCGGCGGCGGCGAGGGCGGCCGCCAGGAGCGTTGCGCCCGCGAGCGTAATGAGCCGGTTCATGCTGGTCTCCTCGGGTGAAGTGGGTCAGCGGAGCGTGTACAGGTACGCGGAGATGTCGCGTACCTCGTCGTCGGTCGCGCCGACGTTGGGCATGGCCGTCCGCGGGTCGACCGCGGGCGGGTCCCTCAGCCACCGGGCCATGTTCTCCGGCGTGTTCAGCAGCACGCCGGCGAGGTAGACGCGACTGCCGACGCGCGTCAGCGGCGGGCCGACGTTCGCGTCGGCCCCGGGGACGCCGGGGATGGTGTGGCACGCGGCGCACCCGCGGCGGCCGATCGCGTCCCGCCCGCGGGCCGGGTCGCCGCCGGTGATGCTGGCGGCGTACTGCTGGCGCTCGCCGCTCCGGGTGGCGTCACACGCCGGCACCGCGACCAGCGCGGTGACGAGAAGGGCCGCTCGCGTCGTCACGGTCGCACCTCCGCGGTTGCCACGGCCCGGCGGGGGCGGGCTCGCTCGCCGGAGGCCCGCAGCCAGCCGGCGAACAGCGCCAGCCCGGCGACGATGTACACCGTGCAGGCCGGCACCCACATGATGAGGCCGCCGGCCTGCTGGTCCTCAAGGGGCGTCAGCCCCCACGCCTGCGTGGTGCCGGCATAGTCCGGGTACCACACGACGCCCGCCAGGGTGATGAGCGCGCCGAGGAACCCGCTGTGGGCGGCCGTGGTGAACAGGTACAGCACGGCCGCCCCGTACCCCGCCGCGCCGCCCCCGCGGTGGAGGATCGCCCACCAGAACAGCACCGCCGACAGCAGGAAGCTCAGGTGCTGCAGCGCGTGGACGAACTCGCTGTGCAGCGCCGCCCCGAACAGCGCCGGGACGTGCCACGCCCACAGCACGACCGCGTGCAGCAGCCACGCGACGAGCAGGTTCGTGACGAGGGCCCACGCCGCCTGAACCGGGGCCGGCTTCGTCCACCGGAGCAGCCCGCGGACGCGGCCCGGCGGCAGCGCCTTGAGCGTCGCGACCACCGGCCGGCCGAGCACGAGCAGCGGCGCGGCCACGAGCATCATCAGCTCGTGCTGCACCATGTGGACCGAGAACAGGACGTTCCCCCACGGGTGCAGCGGCGAGGCCAGCGCGACGGCCAGCGCCAGCCACCCGCCGGCGAAGCACGCGGCCTGCCACCGCCGGACGCCGCGGCCGGTCCCGGCCTCGCGCCACAGCCGGCGCACGCCGCGGGCGTACACCCAGGCGGTGACGAGCAGCGGCAGCACGACGAGCGGCTCCAGCGGCCACGCCCCGGCCAACTCGTGCCAGTCGCGCGGCCCGCCGTCCGCCTCCCCGCCACCGCCGTGGGCGCGGGCCACGGCGCTCGCGGCGGCCCACGCCGGGGGCACGAGTGCGAACCGAACGGTAGCGGCGCGGCGCGTCATCCGGCCCCCATCGTGCGGGGGAGCGTGGCCACGGCGACCCACTGGGCGACGATCACGCACGCAAACAGCGCGCCCGTCATCATCCCGATCACGGCCATGTAGCGGACGCGCCCCGCGGCCGGGGCGTCGGAGCCCGACGGCCACCCGCCCACCACGCGCCACGAGCGCCACGCGAGCGCCAGCCCGCCGAGGGCCAGGAGCAGGCACGCGGCACTCAGGGCGTGCAGCGGCGCGAGGCGGTCGCGCTCGGTCGCCCACGCCGAGAGCGCGAACGCGCCCTGGAGGTGAACCACCCACGCGACCGGCCCCGCGAGGCAGCCGGCCCACAGTACGGGCGTGTCGGTCAGTTGCAGGCGGGCCACGGTCGCACCCCTCACACCGGGTCGTGTGGATTGGTCTGCGGGTTTTGCCCTAACCCCTTGCGGGATCTTCTGCTTCAGGTGGCCGCGCTTCGCGGCCGGGTGAGGGGTATTGCCTCAACAGTTCCGAGGGCTCGACCCCTCACCCGCTCGCAGAGCCTCGCTGCCCGCTCCCGCAAGGGGAGAGGGCGGATACCAAACCACGGCGACCTCGCACCGGACCCGGGATCACACCAGCCGCGGGAACCAGTACACCGCACCGTACAGCACCGCGCCGACGACCACCGTCCAGTACCAGTACGCGGCCGTCAGGATCACGTCGGTCGCCTGGTTCTGCCCCAGCCCGTACAGGGCGGTCCACAGCAGCATCACGGCCAGTTCGACCACCTCGATCGCGACGTACAGGAGGTGCAAGCCGAGCATCGTCCACACGAGTGCGGCGTAGGCGTTCTCGTTCCACTGCACCTTCAGGGCCGGGAACTCGTGCCACCGCAGCACCAGCGACCCGGCGCCGAGCGCGACCAGCACCAGCAGCCCCAACAGCACGCCGGCCGGGCGCTCGGGCGGCGGGCGGCCCCGCCCGCGCGGCACCTCCGACGGCGTCGCCGCGTTCCGCCGCTCCAGCGCGTCGAACTGCCGCTGGCACGCGCGGTCCACCCACAGCATCAGCGGCACCGTGGCGAGCAGCACGAGCAGGTTGGCCGTGCCGACCGGCAGGTCCGGGACCGGCTTCAGGAGGGGCGGGTCGTGCTGCGCCGCCGGCGGCGGCCACCCCGACTGCGGGTAGTTCCGCCACAGGTACACGTAGCTCGCCAGCAGCAGCGCGACGGTCGTCGTCTCGATCAGCATGAACAGCACGTTCCCCCACCACATCGGCGAGCGGCCGTCGCGGCTCTCGGCCGGCAGGTGCGAGACGTCGATCGTCGGGCGGGCGGTCGTGGCGGTCGGGGCGGTGGTGGGGGTCACGGCGGCCCCTCCCCGGCCACCGCGGGCCGCGTCTGCGGGTGGTGGATCGGCTCCGGCTCCTTGCTGGGCCAGAACCAGCCCAGGAGCGTGACGGTGAGGCCGGCCATCCCGACCGGGAACGCCCACGCGGTGAACACGAGGCCGACGAAGCTCGCGCCCGTGACCAGGGCCGCGAGCAGCGGCCAGACCGAGTCTTCGGCGACGTGGTGGCGGTGGTGCGGCACGGCGTCGTGCGGCGTCGTGACCAGCACCTCGCGGGTGTCGGTCGCCAGGCCCGTTACGACGGGGGTCGTCGCGGGGTCGTCCTCCCAGAGCGGCTCCCGGCCGCGGACCGTGGGGAGCCGCTCGAAGTTGTACGGCGCGGGCGGCGACGCCGCGGCCCACTCCAGCGTGCCCGCGCCCCACGGGTCGTCGCCCGCGGCCGCGCCGTACCGGAGGCTGCGGGCCACGTTCACCAGGACGCAGAGCAGCCCCGCTGCGAGCACGAACGCGCCGGCCGTGGCGAGCAGGTTCAGCCCGCCCCAGTTCTGCTCCGGCAGGTACGTGTACACCCGCCGCGGCATGCCGCGCAGCCCGAGGTGGTGCATCGGGAAGAAGGTGACGTTGAAGCCGATGAAGACGAGCCAGAACGACACCCACGCGAGCGGTTCACTGAGCATCCGCCCGGTCCACTTGGGCAGCCAGTAGTGGACCGCGCCCAGGAGCGGGAACACCGCCCCGCCGATCAGCACGTAGTGCAGGTGCGCGACCACGAAGAACGTGTCGTGGACCTGGAGGTCGATCGACACCGACGCGAGCATGACCCCGGTCAGCCCGCCGATGACGAACACCGCGAAGAACCCCAGCACGAACAGCATCGGCGACTTGAGCCGCACCTTCCCGCCCCAGATGGTGGCGATCCAGCAGAAGATCTGGACGCCGCTGGGGACCGCCACCATCAGGCTCGCGCCGGTGAACACGCCCTGCCCGACCCGGGGCAGCGGCGTCGCGAACATGTGGTGGACCCACACCCCGAACGCGATGAACGCCGTCGCCACCAGCGAGAGCGTCAGGGCGGTGTAGCCGAACATCGCCCGCCGCGTGAACGTCGGCAGGATGGCCGACACGAACCCGGTGGCCGGCAGGAAGATGATGTACACCTCCGGGTGCGCGAAGAACCAGAACAGGTGCTGCCACAGCAGCGCGTCCCCGCCCTCGGCCGGGTTGAAGAAGTGCGTGCTGATGCCGGTCATGCGGTCGGCCGCGAGCATCGTGCTGGACAGCATCACGGCGGGCATGGCGAAGATGACCATGAACGCCGTGACCACCTGCGACCACACGAACAGCGGCACCCGGTCGAGCGACATGCCCGGGGCCCGCTGCGTGAACGCCGTGGCGATGATCTCGACGGCCGCGATCAGCGTGCTGACCTCCACCAGTGTGACCATCTGCGACCACACGTCCACCCGCTTGCCGGGGGAGTAGTCCGGGCCGGACAGGGGCACGTAGCTGAACCACCCCATGTCCGGCCCGGTGTTCAGCACGAGCGCCGCGTAGAGCATCAGGCCGGCGGAGAGGTACACGTAGTAGCTGTAGTTGAGTAGCCGCGGGAAGCAGACGCAGCGGGTGCCGACCATGAGCGGCACGAGGTAGATGCCCATGCCGGTCATCACCGGCACGGCGAACAGGAACATCATCGTCGTGCCGTGCGTGGTGAACGCCTGGTTGTACGCGTCCGGCCCCAGGGCCGTGCCCCGCGGGGCCGCGAGTTGCACCCGCATGGCCAGCGCGAGCAGGCCGCCGAGCAGGAAGAAGCCGAACGCGGTGGCGACGAACCGCAGCCCGAGGGCCTTGTGGTCGGTGGTGGTGAGCCAGCCGTACAGCCCCGGCCGCCGGCCCCAGGTCCGCCGCAGCGCGAGCCGCTCGGCGCCCCCGCCGGGCGGCGGGGCGGGGTCGGGCGCGCCCTCGAAGCGGTCGGTCACTTCAGGCTCTCCAGGTAGTCGAGCAGCGCCCGCAGGTCGTTGGGCTCGAGCGGGTTCACGGGCATCCGCACCCCCGGCTTCACGCCGTGCGGGTCGGTCACCCACCCGGCCAGGTGGCCCCGGGTCGTCGGCAGCGTGCCGGCGGCGATCCGCGGGCGGGACGCGAGGTGCGTCAGGTCCGGGCCGACGCGGCTGGCCGCGGCAGTGCCCTGGACGGTGTGGCACATGACGCAGGTGTTCTTGAGGAACACCTCGCGGCCGCGCCGCTGGCCCTCGGTCGCGGGCTCGGCCGCGTCCCGGCGCTGGGCGTCGAGCCACCGGCGGAAGTCCTCCTCCGGCTCGGCCACGACGAGGAGCCGCATGTTCGCGTGCTGCAGCCCGCAGAACTCGGCGCACTGGCCCCAGAACACCCCGGGCCGGTCGGCGCGGAGGTGGGTGCGGGTCGTCTGGCCGGGGATGGCGTCGGTCTTGCCGTGCAGGTTCGGCACCCAGAAGCTGTGGATCACGTCCGGCGACTCGAGGTCCACCCGCACCCCGCGGCCCACCGGCAGGTGCAGCTCGTTGGCGGTGGTCACGGCGTCGCTCGGCGCGGCGGCGTAGCGCACCTCCCACCACCACTGGTGGGCGGTCACCTTGACCGTCGGCGCGTCCGGGTCGGCGAGGGCGTCGATCCGCCGGCCGGTGAGGAAGTCGGCGATCAGGAATACGAACAGAATGGCCACCGTGACCGCGACCGCCGCCGCGACCGCGAGGCCCTTGCGGACCTCCTGGTCGGCCGGCGGGGCGGTGACCGGCTCGTCGGACGCGCCCCGCGGCCGCCGACGGAACACCGCGTAGGCGAGCGCGGCCATCACGAGGGCGTAGACCGCGGCCGTCGTCCACAGGAACAGGTGCCACAGCCCGTGAATGCGGTCGGCCTGCACGCCGGCCGGGTCCACGGCCGACTGTCGCTCGGTTCCCGTGCAACCGGCCGCGAGCAGGCACGCGGCAGCAGGGAGTAGGAGTGCGGCCCGCGTCATTTGGGCTGGTCCCCCGCGTCCGGGGGCGGCGCGACCACGGGCGATTCCCTGGCGCGGTTCTGCTCCGTCGGGGGGCCGCTCATGTGGTCGCTGCGGCCGGGGGCCGCGTCGCCGGGAGCCTGCCCGCTCAGGCTGCGGACGTAGGCGACGAGCTGCCAGATCTGGTAGTCCGGCAGCGTGCCGACGACCGTGATGCCCGGCTCGCGGGCCTCGCCGCGGAACGCCGGCATGCCGTTGGGCCGGCCGCGGGCGATCGTGTCGAAGACCTGCTCCGGCTCGTACCCGTAGACCCACTTGTCGTCCATCAGCGGCGGGCCGATCGCGCCGCTGCCGTACCCGTGGCACCCGTTGCAGTTCATCGCCTGGAACAGCCGCTTCCCCTCGGACAGCGCGAAGGCGTTCTGTTCGAAGTCCTGCGCGTACCGCACCCCCTCGGCGAACGGCGCCGCCGGCCGGTAGTCGCGGTCCTCGCGCCGGCACGAGGCGAGGGCGACGCCGCACGCGGCGGCGAGGAGGAGGGCGCGCGTCACGGCGGCCCCTCCTTGCCCTGCTTCGGCCCGCCCGCGGGCTTCGCCACCCGCGGCACGCCGTACTCGTCCAGGATCTTGTCGATGTCGGCCCTCCGCGCCTTCAGGATGGCGTCGAGCCGGTCGCGGAACTCGGTGTTGCCGCGGCGGACGCCGAGCGCGATGCCGAACGTGAACGGCAGGCCGCTTGCGTCCACCGCCGGCGCGACCGGCGTGAGGGCCAGCCGCACCGCCGACTTCTTGGCGAAGTACCCGGCGGTCGGCCCCCACACCACCGCGACGTCGACGTCGCCCCTGGCGACCGCCTCCACGATGCGGGCCGTCGGGTTCGGCTCGGCGTAGTCGCCGTACACGGTGAACCCGACGACGTTGTCGACGACGCCGCGCGCCGCGAGGGCGTGCGCCGGCGGGGTGTTGTACCCGTCGTCGCCGATCAGTTGCACGCCGACCCGCAGCGCCTTCAGCGCCGGGTCGTCGAACGAGGCGACCGCCGGCGCCCGGTCGGTGCGCGTCACGAACGCGTAGGTCGAGCGGTAGTACGGCGCGGTGGTGGTCGCCAGGTCGAACCCGACCGGCACCCCGAGGACCACGTCGCACTCGCCCTCCTTGAGCGCCTGGCGGAAGAACCCGCGGCGCTGGGCGCGCCAGGTGTACTCGACCTCGGCGCCGAGGTCCGCCGCGACGAGGGCGGCGATCTTGTTCTCGAACCCTTCGAGCTTGTCGTTGGTGAACGGCAGGTTGTTCGGGTCGGCCGAGACGCGCAGCACCTTCTTCCGCGGCACCGGTGCCGGGGCGTCCGGGCCGAGCGGCGCCGGCGCCTGGCTGCCCGCGTCGGGCGGCGGGCTCACGCCCCCCACTCCCCCCGGCGGGCGCGCGACCAGGTACGCCGCGGCGGCGAGGGGCAACAGGCACAGGGCCAGCACGCGGCGCGTCATGCGGGGCCTCACGGGAGCGCGAACACGTACAGCGTGCCGCCCTTCTTGGTGTGCTGGGGCAGGTCCTTCATGGCGTTGAGCCAGCCGTTGACGCCGGTGGTGTCGCGCGGGTCCAGTTCCGCCGACACGATCGAACCGGCCCACCCGCCGACGCCCGAGAGGACCGCGACGTACTGCTTGCCGTCGGGGCCGCGGAACGTCGTCGGCTGGCCGATGATTCCGGAGTCCACCTCGTACTTCCACAGCTCCTTGCCGGTCCGCGCGTCGACCGCCTTGAACCACCGGTCCATCGTGCCGTAGAAGACCACGTCGCCGGCGGTGGCGGCTGCCCCGGACCAGACCGGGAACCGCTCCTTGACCCGCCACGCCGGCTTCCGCTTCACCGGGTCCCAGGCGGTCAGCGCGCCGCGGCTGCCGTCGCCGGGGTCCACCGGGTCGGCGTAGATCTTCGAGTTGGCCCCGACGTAGGGGGTGCCGGCGATGTAGTTGACCTCGACCCCCTCCCAGTCCATCGAGAGCGTCTGGTGCGGCACGTAGAGCAGCCCGGTGCGCGGCGAGAAGGCGCTGGGCTGCCAGTCCTTCGCCCCGGCGTGGACCGGGGCCACGTCCCGGACCACGCGGCCGACCTTCACCTTCTTGTCCGGGTTGACGACCAGCCGGCCGGTCTTCAGGTCCACGCCCTTCGTCGCGGTGACCCGGACGAAGGCGTCGGCGGACAGCACCTCGCCGGTCGCGCGGTCGAGGACGTAGACGTAGCCGTTGCGCTCCGGGTGGACGAGGACCTTGCGCGGGCGGCCGCCGATCGTCAGGTCGAGGAGGACGTGCTCGTTGACCCCGTCGTGGTCGAACTCGTCGTGCGGGGTGTACTGGTAGAACCACTTCGCGTCGCCGGTGTCCGGGTCGCGGGCGAACACGCCGCACGTCCACTTGTTGTCGCCCGGCCGCTGCTCGGCGTTCCACGGCCCGGGGTTGCCCGTGCCGTAGTAGACGAGGTTCAGTTCCGGGTCGTAGGAGACCCAGCCCCACACGGTGCCGCCGCCGATCTTCCAGTGGCCCGGCGGCCACGTCTTCACGCCCAGGTCGGTGCCGCGGTCCGCCTCGTAGAACGGCTTGAAGGCGGGGCCGATCTTCACGTCCGCGTCCGGCCCGGTGCTCCACGCGGTCCACGCGAGCGCACCGGTCGCCGCGTCGAGCGCCTTGAGCCACCCGCGGACCCCGAACTCGCCGCCGCTGTTGCCGACCAGCACCTTCCCCTTCACCACCAGCGGCGACATGGTGACCGTCTCGCCCTTCTGGATGTCGCCGACCTTCGTCTTCCACAGTTCCTTGCCGCCCGCCGCGTCCACGCCGCACACGTGCCCGTCGAGGGTGGTGATGAACACCCGGCCGTCGGCGAACACGGCGCCGCGGTTGACGGTGTCGCAGCACGCGACGCCCTTGGCGAACGCGGCCGGCTTCGGCTCGTACTTCCACTTCACCGCCGGGCCGGGCTTCGACAGGTCGAACGCGTACAGCGCGTTCGGCCACGGGGTGACGACGAACATGGTGTTCGCGGCGACCACCGGGGCCGCTTCCTGCCCGCGGTGGATGCCGGTGTCGAACGTCCACGCCAGCTTGAGGGCCGGGACGTTCGCGGCGGTGATCTGATCGAGTTCGCTGTACCGCGTGTTCGCGTGGTCCTTCGCCGCCATCGGCCAGTCGCCCCCGGCCGGCGCGGGCTGCGCGTGTGCTCCGTGCGGGGCGGGGGGAACGAAGAACACGAGTGCGCACGCGGCCCCGACCGGCAGGACGAACGCCGCGCGTGCGAGGCGGCGGGGCGGTCGCGCAACGGGGTCGGTCACGTCGCTGGCCATCGCCACATCCTCGGGTCGCACGCGCGGTTGCGGAAGGGTGCCGCGGGCGTTGGCGGCACTTCCCGACCGGCGCGTCGGGAGTCATGGAAGCCCACGATCGCAAGCGAAATCGCGGACTTCACCCGAGCAAATCCGGTGCCCGCGGCCGCGTGGGTGGTACGTCGTTTGCCATGAGTCCGGTGCCCTCCCGGGAGTGAGAACGCCATGCCCGACGAGACCGACACGCCGCCCGAACCCGTGGCCGCCGAGCGGCCGGCCCCCGCCGCGTCGCGGCGCACCCGCAGCAAGCAACCGACCGGTGCCGTCAAGCGCCGCACGCGGGCGACGCCGAAGAAGCAAGCGGAGGCGCTGCGCAAGGAACTCGCGGCCGTGCGCCAGGAACTCGACGGCGCGCGGCGCGAGACCGCCGAGGTGGTCGCCGCCTGCCGCGACGCCGAGGCCCGCGTCGCGGCGACGCGCGGGGACGCCGACGCCATCCGCCGCGCGGTGGCCGAGGTCGATACGGCCGCCGCCGCGTCGCGCGGGTTGGCGGACGCCGCCGCCGCCGAGGTCCGGCGCCTGCAGGACCAGTTCGCCCAGACCGAGGCGCGGGCCGACGGGCTGCGGGCCACGCTCCAGGCGACACGGGACGAGTTCGCGGCGCTCGGCGCGGAGTCGCGGCGGACGCTCGACCAGTTCCGGGCCGCGGTCGACGAGATGCGCGGCGTGCCCCCTTCGGACGGGGGTGAAATAGCCCCCGACGGCGGGCTGCCCGACGTGCCGCCGTTGGCCGCCGACGAGCGGGCGGGCGACCTTCGTGCGCGGCTCGTTCACGCGCTCAACGACGCGTGGGGACTCGAAAAGGAGCAGGTCGGCCTGCTCCAGACGCTGGCCGACGAGAGCGGCGACCACGACGTCCGCACGCTGCTGGAGGACCACCGGGCGGCGGCCCGGCGGCGGCAGGAGGCGGCGGAGGCGCGGCTGGGGGCGCTCGGCGCGCGGCCGGCGAGCGGGCGGGGGCTCCTGGGCCAGTTGGCCGCCCGCGTGTGGGACGCGGTGCAGGCCCCGCGGGACCCGGTCGACCGCGCCGTGCTCGCCCTGACGAAGGCGGCGGGCGCCGCCGAGTTCGCGGCCGGGGTGTACGCCGCCGCGCACGCGCTCGCGCGCTCGGCCGGCGACGCCGAGACGGCCGAACTGGCCGCGGCCCACTTCGCCGACGGGCGGGACCGGGCGAACCGCCTCCGCGCGGCCATCGCGGCGGCCGCCGTTCGCGCCGCGCGCCGGTAGGCGTGCGGCTCCGACCGAATCACACAGCGTCGGCCGGCTCGCGTGCTGGAGCGAATCCGGACGAGGCCCGGACGGACCCGGCGGGAGCGGCTTCCTTGTCTTCCCCTCCTGGGGACCGATAATCTCCTCATCGGATTCTTCCAATGGGGGCCATCATGCGTCAACGTTCCGTGGTCCTCCCGCGTGGAATCTTCCTGTCGGCCTGCCTTGCGGCCCTGCCCGCGTGCTCCATGAACAGGCCGGACACCGAGGGCGGTCAGCCCACAGCACCCGAGAAAGTGAATCCAATGGCAGACGATTACAAGCCGTTCCACGCCGTGAACCCGAAGAACCCCACGGTGTTCTTCGACATCACCATCGACGGCAAGGCGGCGGGTCGGATCGAGATGGAACTGTTCGCGGACACGTGCCCGAAGACCGCCGAGAACTTCCTGCAGTTGTGCGTCGGCACCAAGAGCAAGGCGGGCACCCCGCTCGCCTTCAAGGGCTCGGCGTTCCACCGCGTGATCCCGAACTTCATGTGCCAGGCGGGCGACTTCACCCGCGGCGACGGCCGGGGTGGGGAGTCGATCTACGGCGGGAAGTTCGACGACGAGACCTTCGCGGGCAAGGCCGGCAAGCACTTCGGGCCGGGCACCCTCTCGATGGCCAACGCCGGGCCGAACACGAACGGCTCGCAGTTCTTCCTCTGCACCGCCGACACGCCGCACCTCGACGGCAAGCACGTCGTGTTCGGACAGGTCGTGAAGGGGTACGACGTGGTCAAGAAGATCGAGGCGGTCGGCTCGCGGAGCGGGCAGACGTCGGCCAAGGTCGTCATCAGCGACTCCGGGAAGGTCGGGTAGTCCTCCCGCGTCGGGCGGTACCGAGCGGTCGCCGGGTGCGGTCCGACGCTTCCACACTGCGTCGGACCGCGACGGCGGCCCGACGCGACTGCCGCGCCGCTCGTGCGGTCGCACCGGGCACCCCCGACAGCGTGGAACCCTTCACCTCACCGACGCGTTCCGGTCCGACACGCACCCGCCGCTACCCGCTCGCCCCGTCCTTCGTTCGTCTCCCCTCCGAGACCGCGACGAACCACACTCCCGAGGTCGAGTCATGAAGTGCCGCGTCCTGGTCCTCGCGGCGTGGGCCGCGATCGCCTGCCCCGTGGCGTTCACCGCGGCCCAACCGGGCGCGGCGAAGGCGGAGAAGTTCCCCGACCCGCCGAAGGACTACGACAAGAAGCGCGACGGCGTCGCCCGCGGCACGCTGGAAACGGTCGAGTACGACTCGGCGACGGTTGGCATCAAGCGGAAGGCCCGCGTGTACACCCCGCCCGGGTACGGCAAGGACCAGAAGTACCCGGTCCTGTACCTGCTCCACGGCATCGGCGGCGACGAGAACGAGTGGGCCCGGGGCGGCGCGCCGGACGTGATCCTGGACAACCTGTACGCCGACAAGAAGGCGGTGCCGATGCTCGTGGTGCTGCCGAACGGCCGGGCGTCGAAGGACCTGACCGCACGGGACCCGATCCCCAAGCAGTCGCCGGCGTTCGCCGCGTTCGAGAAGGACCTGCTCACCGACCTGATCCCGTTCGTCGAGAAGACGTACCCGGTGAAGGCCGACCGCGAGTCGCGGGCCATCGCCGGGCTGTCGATGGGCGGCGGGCAGGCGCTCAACTTCGGCCTCGGCAACCTCGACACGTTCGCGTGGGTGGGCGGGTTCTCCTCGGCCCCGAACACCAGGCGCCCCGCCGACCTCATCCGGGACCACGCGGACGCGGCGAAGAAACTCAGACTGCTGTACGTGGCGTGCGGCGACAAGGACGGGCTGTTCCGGATCAGCGAGGGGGTCCACAAGATGCTCGACGAGAACAAGGTGCCCCACGAGTACCGCGTCGTCCCCGGCGGCGGGCACGACTTCCGCGTTTGGAGGAGCGACCTGTACCACTTCGCACAACTGGTGTTCCGCGGGCCCGCGGCGGAGAATAAGGGCACGGACAAGTAGCCGGTGAGCAGTACCGCGACCGCGGTTCGATGTCCGCCCACCCGAGCCGGAGAGAGATAATGGCAGACGACAACCCGCTGACCGTGTTCGTCGCGGACAGCCCGAAGGTGGCCGAGGCGGTGGTGGCGCTCCTGAGCAAGGAGGGCCTCACGGCCGAGTTGGCGGCCCCGGTGCCGAGGGCCGATCCCGAGCCGGTCCTCGGCGGGGCCGACATGGTCACCACGGACGGGATCGAGGTCCGCGTGGCGGACGAGAAGCAGGCCGAGCAGGCCCGCGAGGTGCTCGGCACCGCGATCGCGCGTGCGAAGCTGGACGCGCTCCGCGAGAAGCGCGCGACCCGCACCGGCACCGTCACCGCGGCGTGCGAGGAGTGCGGGAAGACGTCCGAGTGGCCGGCCGCCTCGATGGGGACGACCGAGACGTGCCCGCACTGCACCGCGTACATGGACATCCCGGACCCGGACGACGACTGGTCCGGCGTGGACGTGGGCGACGCCGAGGGCGATGATGAGGAGGAAGGGGAGGGCACGAAATGAAGGTCGAGAAGCACATCGACGACGCGCTGAAGGGCCGCGACGATCTGGTCCGCATTCTGGACGCCGCCGCCGACTTCCTGGCGTCGCGGGACACCGACGCGGACAGCGAGGCCGTGGTGCGGTGGCACTTGAGGCCCGGACCGAGCGGAGAGCCGACCATCGGCCTGGACCTCCAGGACGAAGACTACAAGCGGGGCCAGTGGTTCGCGCCGAACCAACTCGTACCTGCCGACATGCGTGAACTGCGGCTGGTTCAGCTCTGGAACGACGTCCTCCAACAAAGGACGCACCGCCAGATGCGGAAAGTCAACGAACTCATCAGCCAGTTGGAGGACTGAGATGGCCGCGAAATCGCTCACGGAGGCTGTTCGGGATCTCCAGATCGAACTGAACAAATTCATCAGTCACCTGGACGGGATCAAGGACGAGGTTCGCCGCGCAAATCTTTTGGAGATCCGCGACCGCTTGACCAAACTTGAGGCAACGCTTGAGACGCTGGACGTCCCCGCCCTGCTCGTCCAACTCGGGGTGCTCCAGGAGCAGATCGCCGAGTTGAAGAAGTGGCGCGACGAGAGCGCGCGGCGGGTGTTCCAGGTCGGGCTCCTGTTCGGCGGGTCGCTCCTCACCCTCGGCATCCAACTGGCCGTCCTGTTCCTGAAGAAGTGACCCCGATGTCCGCAACGCTCCCCCCGTTCACCGTGTCCCCCCAGGAAGCCGGCCACACGCTCGCCAAGGTGCTGCGGTCGCGGCTCGGCGGCCCGTCGTGGGGCGAGGTCCGCAAGCTCATCGCCGCGCGGCGCGTCAAGGTCGGCGACGCCGTGTGCTCCGACGACGCCCGCCGCCTCAAGGAGGACGAGGTCATCGTCCTGTTCGACCACCCGAAGCCGCTGCCCCGCGTCGCGCACCCGGACCGCCTCGTCGTCCGCCACCTCGACGACCACGTCGTCGTCGTCGAGAAGCCGGCGGGCGTCAACACGGTCCGCCACCCCGCGGAACTCGAGTGGTCCGAGCAGCGCCGCGAACTCGACCCGACGCTTGAAGACCTCACGCAGTGGGCGATCGCCAAGCAACTCGGCCGCTCGTCGAACGACATCCCGCGGCTGCGGATCGTCCACCGGCTCGACAAGGAGACGAGCGGCCTCGTGTCGTTCGCCCGGTCGGTGCTGGCCGAGCGGGAGCTCGGGCTCCAGTTCCGCAAGCACACCGTCGTCCGCCGCTACCTCACCGTGGTGCCGGGCGTCATGACCGCCCGCACGATCACGTCGAGCCTCGTCCCGGACCGCGGGGACGGCCGCCGCGGCAGTACGTCCATGCCGGATGTTGGTAAGGTGGCGACCACGCACGTCACGGTCGAGGAGCGGCTGCCGGGGTACACGCTGCTGTCGTGCCGGCTGGAGACGGGCCGCACCCACCAGATCCGCATCCACCTGTCGGAGTCCGGGCACCCGGTGTGCGGCGACAAGGTGTACACGAAGCGGCGTGACGGCTCGGTGTTCGACGACACGAGCGGCGCGCCGCGGCTGGCCCTGCACGCGACCGAACTCGGCTTCACCCACCCGGCGAGCGGCGCGACGCTGCACTGGGCGATGCCGATGCCGGCCGACCTGATGAAGTTCGTGGAGAGGCTACGCGGAGGGAAATAGGCCAGAGATCCGACGTAGCCACTCGTGCAGTCGATCCAGTTCTGGCTCCCGCCAAACGAACCGCCGGACCTCGTGGTGGCGCTCGCCGTCTCGACCCGTGAGCGTCATCCAATCGCCATCATCCACAACACGGTCCGCATGCTCGGGAACCGTCTCAGGAAAACCCCAGAAGCCACTTCTGCCGATGAAATCGGTCAGCATCAGCCAAGTGCCGGACGTCAGGTACTGGTGGCCGCTGTCGAGTGATACTGCGTCACGCCGGGAGGCGACAAACCACCCATCGCGTCCACGCCCGTAAACGTGAATGGTGAAGGTCCACTCAAAGGCGTCGCGATGCTCCAGGCGGTATCCGGCTTCCGCGCCGGCCGGTAGTTTTAGCCTCGCCACAGTGGCCCCCGTGAGGCTCGACTACTTCACCAGTCCGTAGCTCTTGATCTTGCGGTCGAGGGTCGAGCGCTCGATGCCGAGGATCGCGGCGGCCTGCGACTTGTTCCAGTCCGTGTACTTCAGCGTCTCCAGGATGTGCGCCTTCTCGATCTCCTCCAGCGAGACGGGCTTGAACGCGCCGTGCCCGGCGGCCGGGGTCGTCTTCTCGGGGTCGCTGAACACGCTCAGGTCCACCTCCGACAGCCATACGTCCGCGACGTCGACGAGCGGGCCGGAGCCGAGGGCCACCGCCCGCTCGATTACGTTCTTCAGCTCCCGCACGTTCCCGGGCCAGCGGTGCCCCCGGAGCTTGTCCAGCGCCGCGGGCGTGAACCCGCGGATCTTGCGGCCGGTCTCGCGGACGAACCGCTTCAGGAAGTGGTCGGCCAGGAGCGGCACGTCGGCGGCGCGGTCCCGGAGCGGCGGCACGTCGAGTTGAACGACTTGCAGGCGGAAGAACAGGTCGCGGCGGAACGCGCCGCCCCGGACCGCGTCCTCGAGCGGGCGGTTGGTGGCGGCGACCACGCGGACGTCGGCCTTGATCGCCACGTTCCCGCCGACCCGCTCGAACGGGTGCCCCTCCAGCACCCGGAGGAACTTGGCCTGCGTGGGCAGCGACATCTCCCCGATCTCGTCGAGGAAGATGGTCCCCTGGTCGGCGGCCTCGAACTTCCCGATCATCCGCTCGGTCGCGCCGGTGAACGCGCCCTTCTCGTGGCCGAACAGCTCGCTCTCCAGCAGCGACTCGGTGAGTGCGGCGCAGTTCAGGCACACGAACGGGCGGTCCCGCCGCGGGCTGCTCTGGTGGATCGCGCGGGCGACGAGTTCCTTGCCGCTGCCGCTCTCCCCGCGGATCAGCACCGTCGCCTTGGTCTCTGCGACGCGGCCGACCTGCGTGGCCACGACCGCCAGCGCCGGGCTCTCGCCCACGAGCTCGGACTCGACCCGGAGCAGGTCCTTGAGGCTGCGGACCTCGGCGGTCAGCGACGACTCGGTCCGGAGCCGGTGCCACACGGCCCCGAGCTGCCGGGCGACCGCGAGGGTGAACTCCAGGTCGTCGGCGTTCAGCGGCACCGCCGGGTGCGCCCGGTACAGGTGCAGCAGGCCGACGAACTGGTCCCCGAACGTCACCGGGGCGCAGATCAGGCTCGAGATCTGCAGCTCGGTGAGGCTGTCGCGGTTCTTCAGCGCGGCGCTCTCGGCGACGTTCGCGGCGAGGACCGCGTGCTTCGAGTCGAGCACCTCGTGGCTCACGAAGCTCGACACCTTGTGGTACGTCCGGGTGCCGATCCCGCGGGTCCGGTACACGACCGGCTCGGGGTCCTTGTTGTCCCTCAGGGCCAGCACGGCGACGACCTCGGCCGGGGTCGCCCGGAAGATCGCGTCCACCACCAGCTCGCACAGCTCGTTGAGGTCCCGCGCGCCGGCCATGTCGAGCGCGAGGCGGTACAGCACCGAGATCGCCTGCTGCGGCTGGATCCGCTGCTGGTCGGCGACCGTCTCGTCCTCCATCTGAATGGTCGGGTCGGGCTGGTACCGGGTGGTCCCGAGCCGCTTGCGGATGACGAGGCCGTCGGTCCGGTCGGGGCCGTCGCCGTCGCCGCCGGCCGCGTGGGGGAGCTGCGAGAGCTGCTCGACGAACACCAGCTTGGTGCGCCCGACGCGGATCTCGTCGAGCGGCCGGAGCGACCGCTCGGCCCGGACCGGCTCGCCGTTGACGTGCGTCCCGTTCAGGCTCCCGAGGTCGCGGACGAACCACCCGTTGGCGTCCGGGTACACCTCGGCGTGCTCGCGGCTGCACAGGTCGTCCTGGAGCGCGAGCTTGTTCGCGGGCGAACGGCCCATGCGGTACCGCGTCCCGAGCTGGAGCGGGTACACGTCACCGAACCCGTCGTCCTTTCGGGCGACGAGGAACGCGCTGGGGAGCTTCGACATGAGCCGTCGGGTGCCGGTGGAACGAGTCTCACTCTACGATAGAGCGGGAACACCATTTCGGGCAACACCGATACCGGCTTTCCGGCCCGCGCGGCTCCAACCGGCCCCGAGACTTCTGACGCGGGGCGAACCCCGCCGGACTCGTCCCGGGGCCACCGGATTCCTGTCTACTGGTCTGGTCCGAGCCCGAGCGCCGAGCGAGGGGTCACGCTCACCCCTCGCTCGGCGCTCGGGCTCGGACCAGGGCCGCTCTTGGAACCTTGCGACCTGCACACCGTATCGGGCGTCAGTAGTTCCCCACCACTTCGCCGCCGGCGGGGGTGACGAGCGGCCACCACACGGTCGCGGGGTCGATCGCCCCGGCCAGGCTCCGCACGCTCCCGTCGCCGAACGCGGCCATCATCCCGCCCGTGTGGGCGGTGGACGCCACGCGGTAGTCGCACGCCGCCTGGTCCCACTTCGGGTTCACCTGGAACATCGACGCGGCCCCGGTCTGCCACAGCGCGAACACCGGGTCCCAGTTGTCCACGCAGTCCCATCGCGACCACGCGTTCCCGCCCGGCTTGCCGCCGACGGTGAAGTTCCCGATCGTCCCGGCGATGTCGCCGCAGTACCCGAGCTTCTCCGCGAACATGATTGTGCTTGACGTGCCGTCGGCGAACGTCGTCGGGAGGCGGGCCTTGCCGTTCAGTTCGTACCCCACGTTGTCGCACGTCGCCGCGCCCGGGACGGCCGGGGCCGTCCCGAACACCTGGTAGTTCCCGGCGTAGCTCCCGGCCTCCCAGTACATACGGAGCTTCGCCTGCGGCAGGCTCGGGTCCGACGGGCACCGGACCACCGGGAGGATCGTGATCGCCGACGGGTCGTTCACGTAGGTGGTCGGCACCTTCTCGTTGCGGGTGGTGTTGAACGGCACCACGTCCCACAGCGCCTTCTGCTCGACGTAGGGGAGCAGGTGCCAGAAGACCGACCCGTGCGCCCCGGCGAACGAGCCCATCTGCGGGGGGAGCCGCCCGATCGCGTCGTTCGCGCCGTGGGCCGCCAGCGCCCACTGCTTGAGGTTGTTGTTGCACTTGGTGCGGGCCGCGGCCTCGCGGACCTTCTGCACGGCGGGGAGGAGCAAGCCAATGAGGATCGCAATAATGGCGATGACGACCAACAACTCGATGAGGGTGAACGCGGACCTGGGACGGCGGATCATGTGACTAACCCCGGAAGAGAGAGGACGACCGGCGGTGTGCGGGGCCGCCCCTGAGTTGGGGCGGCGGTCGGGCAGCGCCCCGATTCTAGCTGAGGGCGGTGCGAACGCGAGAGCGAAGGAGCGCATTTTCCGCCCACCGGTCCCGAGCGTACCCGAGAAGTGATGACGCGGGCGTGATACCACGTCCGGTTGAGCCGGAACCGTGGTGGACGGGTCCGAGCCCGAGCGCCGAGCGAGGGTCCACGTGAACCCTCGCTCGGCGCTCGGGCTCGGACCAACACGAACCCAACAGATCCGGTGAGAGGTCGACGCGACGTCACGGGGCGTACTGCGACAGCAGGTACGCCAGGACCCCGAACGAGCCGAGCGCCAGGAACATCGCCGCGGGGCTCACCTCACCGTACTCGGTTCGCCGCTGCGCTTCCGGCGGCGGGGCCGAGACGCCGGGGTACTCGGGCGCCCACCCGGACGCGGTCGCGTCGTCGCTCAGCTTCGCCCGGCTCGTCCACAGGGCAACGCTCACGAACACGATCAGCCCGAGCGCCGCGATGTCGATGACCGCACGGTAACCCGGCTTGTCCTCCTGGAGCGCCGCACCCGCGGCCCGGAGCGCCGGGTTCAGCAGGGCGAAGATCGTCAGCCCGTTGTTCAGGAGGTGGAGGACGACCGGCACCCAGATCGAGCGCGAGGCGAGGAACAGGAAGTGCAAGTACGCGCCCATCAGGCCGGTGATGAACACCAGCGACGGGTCCATGTGGAGCAGGCCGAACAGCACGGACGTTGCGAGCACGCCCCAGCGCAGTCCGTATCGAGCGCACAGCCCGCGGCCGAGGAACCCGCGGCACCAGAACTCCTCGACCACCCCCGGGCCGACCGCGACCGCCAGCAGCGTGACGACCAGCGGCACCGTGGCGAAGGTGCCGTTCAGCGCCTCGTTCGCCGCCGGGCGGGTGATCCCCGTGAGCCGCAGGAACAACTCCTGAATCCCCTCGGCCAGGAGCATGAACGCGGGGACGACGAGGACCGCGAGGAACACGTGAAGCCCGGCCGGCGTGCGGACGCCGATCTGCCGCTTCCAGTCGCGGCCGACCACCCGCGGGACGACGAGCAGGATCGCGCCGA
The DNA here is from genome assembly GCF_051859125.1 of Gemmata sp. Taxonomy (NCBI): domain Bacteria; kingdom Pseudomonadati; phylum Planctomycetota; class Planctomycetia; order Gemmatales; family Gemmataceae; genus Gemmata; species Gemmata sp. The sequence continues at coordinate 33,599 of NZ_JBHYGG010000035.1, read as the reverse complement.
CCGACGCGACCTGTGCGGCGAGCATCCCGTAGGCGAGCGACTGCGCGATCTCGGTCGGCACCGGCGGCCGCGGCGGGTCGTTCGGGCCGGCCTTGGCCGCGGCGCTGACGAACCCCGCGAGTTGGTCGTTGAGGAACTTCCCCGCGTCGTCGCTCCGGGCGGCCGCGACGCCGAGGAACGCGACGATCATCGCGATGGCACTGCCGAGTTGCACGGCGAGGAAGAACCCGCACCACAGCACCGCACCCCAGAACCCGGGCCGCGGATTCTGCGGGGCCGAGGCAGGGGGCTCGACCCGGGTCACGAGCGGCGGTGCGTCGGCGGGAGGTTGGTCGGGCATGGTTCAGTACCGCTTGACCCCGGTGTATTCGAGCAGCGACAGCACCCACGGGTTCCGCCACGGGTTGGCCGCCGGGTAGAACACCGCGAACACGGAGAACGTCAGCAGCACGGCGCACAGTCCGCGGCCGCCCCGCGAGGTCGCGAGCCGGTCGGCCGCGGGCGGGACCGCGAGCACCCACAGCGGGATCAGCCAGAACAGCCACCGCGGGCCGCTCGTGTTCCCCCCGTAGTTGTAGCTCTGCGTGCGGGTCAGGTAGAACGCGAACACCGTCACCGACACCACCAGCGTCATTGCCGCGAACACCTCGGGCGTCCACCCGGTGCCGGCCGGCTTCGCGAACATCTTCCGCACGTCGGCGGCGCTGCGGATGCCGAGCCCCACGAGCGCCCCGAGCGAAAGGAACCACACCGGCGTCAGGCTGAACCACCCGTGGTGCCCGAAGAGCAGGTGGAAGGCGTAGACCGCCGTCGGCTCCTCGTTGAAGTCGATCCCCTTCGCGAGCGGCGTCCCGCGCTTCGCCCAGTGGCTCCCAACGAAGTTGTACCACGGCCCGCCGAACTCGCTGTACGCCGGCATCAGTTGCCCCATCGCCGCCGCGTTGCACGCCAAGAGCGCCAGCAGCGGCAGGATCGCGCCCGGCACGAAGAACAGCAGCGTGTTGCGGGTGCGCGCGACGAGCAGCGGGAGCCCGAGGGCCGCGAGCAGCGCCGCCGCCGGCAGGTCGAACGTCGCCGCGAAGCTCGCGAAGAACCCGCAGCACAGGTAGCCCGCGGGCGGCATGTCGCGCTTCTCTTGCAGCGCTCGCACCAGCGGGTACGCGGCGAACAGCACGCAGAACGCGGCCGGCGAGTGGTTGTTCAGCGTGCCCGAGAATGTGACGAGGAACGTGCCGACGGCCCCGGTCGTGAACGCGAGGATGCGGCCGAAGTCGGTCTTCCCCGCACCCTCGACGAGGCGCGCGAGCAGCACGAGGTACACCGCGAACGGCAGCACGTTCACGGTGAACACGATGAGCGGCATCACGACGAACCGGTCGCGGACGATGTCGAGGCCGAACACCTTCTTCAGGAACCAATACTCCCCGGCGAGGAGCGTCGGCATGAGCGGCGGCTTGCTGCTGTAGAACTCGCGGGTCTGCGGTCCGGTCGCGCCGTCGCCCAGCGGCCGCAGCACGATGTCGAGGCTCTTGTACTGCGGCTCGGCGACAATCCCCTCATCCTTGAACCGCTTCGGATCTTCGCCGTCGGGGTACACCCGGCGGCCGATCGCGTAGGTTCCCTCGTCGACGAGTGCGCGGATCGTGGCGAACCGCGAGCGGTCGTTCGAGCTGAACATCGGCGTGGGGTCGGGGCGCGTCGCGGGCCACGCGCGCGGCGGGTCGGGCGCATTCGCCGTGTACCCGTCGGCCGGCGGCGTGTACCGGCTCGGCTCGAACAGGTTCTCGGCCCCGAACACGCGGGCCGCCGCGGCGGCGACCGCCACCGCCGTCAGCAGCAGGTACACGGTGCGGCGGGTGTCGGAGGCGTCGGACATGGCTGGCCCGGAGAAGGAAGAATGAGCCGCACGATCAAGACCGATCCGAGGCACGATTCAGACAGAAAACGAAGACGAACGATGGCCGCAAAAAAGCACAGAAGTCACAAAAGAAGAGCGTTGAGCGAGAAGCCAGGAGCACGGGTTTCGAGTCCTTCCTTTTTGTGACTTCTGTGCTTTTTTGCGGCCAACGTTCTTCGGTGTTGATCGTGTGTTCGCTGCGTTCATCGTGCGGCTCATTCCTTTTGCTGCGTGCGTTCGACGACGCTGAACGGTTCCTGCTCCATCATTTTTCGCGCCACGACGAGTTCGGCCAGCAGCCCGGTGAACAGGAACTGCGCCCCGCCCAGCACCAGCCCGCCCGAGAGCACCAGTACGTAGAGCTGCGTCACCGCCCCGAAGCCGAGGGCCGGGTCGATCTGGTGCAGAACGAGGTTCACGAGCAGCGCGAAGAAGCCGAGGAACCCGAGGCCGGTGGCGAGCAGTCCGTAGCTGCCGAGGAGGTGCTGCGGGCGGCGGCCGAACTTCGTCAGGAAGTGGACCGTCACCAGGTCGAGGAACCCCTTCACGAACCGCTGCCACCCGTACTTCGACCGCCCGAACTGCCGCGGCCGGTGGTGGATCGCCAGCTCGCCGACCTTGAACCCGCGGCCGGCCGCCAGCACCGGCACGAACCGGTGCATCTCGCCGTACAGGTGCAGCTCGCGGAGCACGTCGGCCCGGTACGCCTTGAACCCGCAGTTGTGGTCGTGCAGGTGGACCTTGGTGACCACCCCGACCATGCGGTTGAACACGCGGCTCGGGAACGTCTTGTGGATCGGGTCGAGCCGCACCTTCTTCCACCCGCTCACCACGTCGAGCCCGCCGCGGACCGCCTTGAGGAAGTTGGGGATCTCGTGCGGGTCGTCCTGGAGGTCGGCGTCGAGCGTCATCACTACGCCGCCGCGGGCCGCCTTGAACCCGGCCTCCAGCGCCGCGGCCTTGCCGAAGTTCCGCCGGAACCGGACCCCGCGGACCCGCTCGTCCTTCGCGGCCAGCTCGCGGACCAGTTGCCACGAGCCGTCGGTGCTGCCGTCGTCCACGAAGATCACCTCGACCCGCAGGTCGATCCCGGCGACGACTTCTGTGATCTCAGTCAACAGTGGAGCGAGGCTGTCGTGCTCGTTGAACACGGGGATCACGAGCGACAGCAGGCCGGGGTCGGCGGCGTCAGGCATTGTGGTGCGGCGGGAAGGTGGGTGCGGGTGCGGGAAGGAGGTACAGAGCGGCGGCGACCAGGACCTCGGCGGCGGTCCACACGAGCCGGAGGACGAGCGCGATCACGACCGCCAGCCCCGCGGCCTCCTGCGGGCCGAGCGCCTCGGCGAACCGCGGCGTCAGCGCGACCTTCAGGACGTACTCGCGCACGCCCAACCCCCCGGGGACGACGAGCGCGACGAACCCCGCGACGTACGCGATCGCCGACGCGCCGAGGTCGGCCGGGTACGTCTCGGTGAGCGCGGCCGATTGCGGGGCGACGGCGGCGATCGTCAGCCCGAGGCTCAGCCCGAGCAGGCCGTGCCCGACCGCCCCGTGAACGAGCCCCTGTGCGAGCAGGAACACCGACGGGGCCGGCAGCGGCCGCGCGTCCGGCCCACGCTTCTTCGCGACGACCCGCGCCGCGAGCTTGTTCAGTACGCCCAGCGCCACCGGCAGCGCCGCCACCGCGAGCAGCGCCGCGACGTTGCTCGACAGGTCCACGGGCAGCACGCCCAGTTGCGGGAGGAGCAGAACGGCCAGCAGCGCCCCCGCGGCCATGCTGCACAGCGCCTCGTAGGTCGCGGTCACGGCGACGGGGAGCGGGTGCCCGCCGTAGTGCCGCAGGATGCCGACCCGCAGCAGGATCACCCACGCCTTCCCGGGGACGTACTTGCCGAGCTGGCTGACGAAGTACGCCCGGAGCCCGAGCCCCCACGACACGGCGACGCCCTGGTTGTGCAGCAACCTCACCCAGAACGTCGCCCAGCAGCAGTGCGCGAGGAGGTACAGCGCGCCGGCGGGTACGAGCAGGTCGAGCCGCACCCGCAGTTGCCGCGGGTCGAAGTCGGCGTGCGTCAGGATGGTGTGGAAGTACCGCGCCACCCCGGCGACGACGGCCAGCGCCAGGGCGGTCTTCGCAGCGAACCACAGCCGGTGTCGGGTCTCTGAAGACATGGGGCGATTCTAGTGGCCGCCCCGGCACCCACCCAGTGGACCCAGGGTTTACACCGTCGGACCCAGGGTTTACACCCTGGGCTACGGACTGCCGCCCCCTTCGGGGGCTCGGGTAATTGGTTGGTTTGAAGTCCCGGAGGGACGACAGTGCGTAGCCCAGGGTGTAAACCCTGGGTCTTCTGGGTTCGTGGTGCCTCGCCTAGCACGTTCCGTTGTCGCGCTTCCCCCGGCCTGATAAGTTTCACAGAACGAATGGAGGACCGACGATGAGCACCGAACCGACCCCGCCGACCCCCCCCGCCGCTGAGAATACCGCCGCCCCGGCCCCGGCCCCGACCCCCGCACCTGCGCCCGTGGCGGCCCCGAAGCCGCCGCCCGCGACCGGGTACCGCGGTCCCGGCGTGCCGGCCGGCCCCGGCAGCAACAACCGCGGCGGGCCGCCCAAGCCCGGCGGCCCGCGGCCCGGCGGTGCGTCCCGCGGGTTCCCGGCGGGCGACAAGCCGCCCCGCGACAAGCCGCTGAACGTGGGCGGGATGCCGGCGAACCTGTCCGAGGGCGGGTTCAAGGGGTTCAAGCCGAACAACCGCGAACTCGACAAGATGATCGAGGACGAGCTGAACCAGGCGATCAGCGGGTTCTCGGAGCTCGAGGCGTCGGCCGCGCACACCGGCCAGCGGAGCACCGGGGCCCGCACCCCCGGCCAGCGGAAGTCGGGCCGCGTGGTCAGCATCCACGGGCAGGACGTGTTCGTCGAGGTGCCCGGCGGCCGCGGCCAGGGGCTGCTCCCGCTCGAACAGTTCGACGGGGCCGCCCCCAAGGTCGGCGACGTGGTCGAGTTCGACATCGACCGGTACGACGCGGCCAACGGGCTGCTCCTCCTGACCCGCGAGGGGTCGGTCCAGTCGGTCACGGACTGGTCGAGCGTGTCGCTGCACATGATCGTCGAGGCGAAGGTCACCGGCACCAACAAGAACAAGACCGGCCTGACGATCGAGGTGAACGGGATCAAGGGGTTCCTCCCCGCGAGCCAGCTCGACATGTACCGGGTCGAGGACATCGACCAGTTCATCAACCAGCGGCTCCGCGTGCAGGTCGTGGAACTGGACCCCGAGGAGCGGAACCTGATCGTCAGCCGGCGGGCGATCATGGAGCGCGAGCGGCAGCAGAAGGCCGAGCAGTTCTGGGCCACGATCCAGGAGGGGGCGGTCCTCAAGGGGATCGTGAAGAGCATCAAGGCGTTCGGCGCGTTCGTGGACCTGGGCGGGGCCGACGGGCTGATCCCGATCTCCGAGTTCTCGTGGCAGCGGGTCAACGACCTCAACGAGGTCGTCAAGATCGGCCAGCAGGTCGAGGTGAAGGTGACCCGGGTGGACCGCGACGCCCGCAAGATCGGCCTGAGCGTGAAGGAACTCATCACGAGCCCGTTCACCGAGTTCGCCGACCGGGTGAAGGCCGGGGCCCGGCTGCAGGGGAAGGTCACGCGGGTCGCCGAGTTCGGCGCGTTCGTGGAGCTGGAGCCGGGCGTCGAGGGGCTCGTCCACGTCTCCGAACTCTCCACCCAGCGGGTGCGGCGGGTCCGCGACGTGGTGGAGGAGGGGCAGGTCGTTCAGGTCGAGGTGCTGAGCGTCGACCCCGAGACGCGGCGGATCGCGCTGAGCCTGAAGTCGATCTCGCAGGAGAAGGAGGACGCCGAGACCGCGGCCGAGACCGCCGAGCGCGAGGCCGACGAGAAGGCGGCTGCCGAGAAGATGGCCAGCCGCCCGGTGAACCCGAACCTCCGCGGCGGCATCGGGGCCGCGCCGTTCAAGTACGACGCGCCGTGACGGCCAAGGTAGGTCACTCGCTCCGCGAGTGACACCGGTCACGATGACGAGTACCCCGCCCGGATCGATTGGTGGCACAGGCCTCTGGCCTGTGCCACCAGACGGTTCCCTTCGGTGCGCCGGGGCGCGACTCGCGGAGCGAGTCGCCCACCGTGCGGCACTCACGGCCCGACGACGCGGCCCTTCACGTCCTTCTTCAGCGCCTTGATCCCCGCCGCGGTCACGTTGGTCCCCGACACGTCCAGGAACGTGAGCCCCTTGAGCGGGGCCAGTTCCTTCAGCCCCTTGTCAGTGAGCCGCGTGTTGCTGAGCTGGAGCTTCTTCAGGTCGGTGAGCGGGGCGAGTTCCTTCATGCCCGCGTCGGTGACCTGGGTGCCGCTCAGGTCGAGCGTGGCGAGCCCGGTCAGCTTCCCGATCTCCTTGAGCCCGTCGTCGCTCACGGCGGACTTCTCCATCCGCAGCACGGTGAGGCTCTTCAGTGCCGCGAGGTGCTTCACCCCCGCGTCGCCGACCTTCGTCTGGCCCAGGTCGAGCGTGGTCAGGTTCTTCAGGCCGGCAAGGCTCTTCAGGCCCGCGTCGGTAATCGGGGCCTTGATCAGGTACACCTCGGTGACGTTCTTCGACTTCTTCTCGCGCTGGACGGTGCCGCCGAGCTTCTCGACGAACTTGACGGAGGCCTCCTCGGCCGGGTCGGCCCGCACCTCGCCCGCGAGGCCGAGCATCGCCGCGATGAGAAACGCGAACAGGAACATACGCGACATGGGCAGCGTCCCTTGGAAGTGAGGAGAGAACCCGCACTGCGATGCTACCCCGCCCGCCGCGGCGGGGCAACCACCCGGTAAACACCGCACCCACCGAAGGGCTGGGCCGCTTCGGTGGGTGCGCGTTAATCGCCAGTCATCGCTCACTCGGGGTCACCCGCAGCCGCTGGTGACGCCGCAGGTGTCGCACCGCATGCACGCCCCGCTGCGCACGAGCGTCATCGCCTGGCAGTTGGCGCACGGGTCGCCCTCGTACCCCTTCGCACGCGCCTGGCGGATCTTGTCGACCACCGAGCCGGCGACCGGCTGGTAGCTGCCGCGTTGCACGTTGACCGCCGGGGCGGTTGCGGTCGCGGCGGCCTTCGCGGGCCGGGCGTCGTTGCTGATCCGCGGCGGGGTCGGGGCGTTCACCGGGGCCGGCGCCGCACTCCCCGGCTTCAGGTGCGTGGACCGCGGCGGGGCCAGCGACGGCTTCGACTGCGACGGGACGTTCGGGTCCACGGTCCGCTCCGAGATCACCTCTTCCGTCTCGAAGTCCGGGTCGTCCTCCGGGTCGTGCTGCGCGTCGGCCCGCAGGTCCTCGGGGTTGACGTGCGCCAGGTCGTGCCGGCCGAGGTACGTGATCGCGAGTTCCCGGAAGATGTAGTCGATGATCGACGTCGACATCTTGATGTACGGGTTCCCCTGCACGATCCCGTTCGGCTCGAACCGGGTGAACAGGAACGCGTCGAGGTACTCCTCGAGCGGCACCCCGTGCTGGAGCCCGAGCGACACGGCGATGGCGAAGCAGTTCGTCATGCTCCGGAAGGCCGCGCCCTCCTTGTGCATGTCAATGAAGATCTCGCCGAGGGTGCCGTCGTCGTACTCGCCCGTGCGGATGTACATCTTGTGGGTGCCGATGCGGGCCTTCTGCGTGTACCCGGCGCGGCGGTCCGGGAGCCGGCGGCGGCGGGCGATGTACCGGTGGACGATCCGCTCGGTGATCCGCTCGGCCACCTGCACCGGCTCGGGCCGCAGCTCCCGCTCGGGCTCGGCGACCACGTTCGCCAGCACCGCGGCCTCGGCCGAGTCGGCCACCGAGTTCAGCGGCTGGCTCAGCTTCGACCCGTCGCGGTACAGCGCGTTCGCCTTCGTCATCAACTGCCACGACAGCCAGTACGCCTTCTTCACGTCGTCGAGGGTCGCGTCGTGCGGCATGTTGATCGTCTTCGAGATCGCCCCGCTGATGAACGGCTGGGCGGCCGCCATCATGCGGATGTGCGACTCCCACGACAGGAACCGCTTGCCGGTCTTGCCGCACTTGTTCGCACAGTCGAACACCGCGAGGTGCTCGGCCTTCAGGTGCGGCGCGCCCTCGACGGTCATGGTGCCGCACACGAACGTGCTGGCCTCGGCGACCTGCTGCTTCGAGAACCCGAGGTACGCGAGCAGGTCGAACGCCGGCTCGTCGAGCTTCTCGGCCGGCACCTTGAGGACGTTCTTGAGGAAGTCGTCGCCCAGGGTCCAGCGGTTGAACACGAACGGCAGCTCGAACGCGCCGGGGAGCTGCTGCTCGACCTTCTTGAGCGCCTCGTCGGTGAACCCCTTGGCCCGGAGGCTGCCGGGGTTCACGTGCGGGCACCCGCTGAGCGTCGCCGCGCCCTTCGAGAACCGGACGATGTCGTCCACCTGCCACGGGGCGTACCCGAGCTTCGCCAGCGCCGGCGGGACCGACTGGTTGATGATCTTGAAGTACCCGCCCCCGGCGAGCTTCTTGAACTTCACCAGCGCGAAGTCCGGCTCGATGCCGGTCGTGTCGCAGTCCATGATGAGGCCGATGGTGCCCGTCGGCGCGATGACCGTGACCTGCGCGTTGCGGAACCCGTGCCGCTCGCCGAGTTCGAGCATCCGGTCCGACTCACTTCGGGCCGCGGCGACGAGTTCGGGCGGGCAGTACCGGGCGTCGATGCCGACCGGGGTGACGGTGAGCCCCTCGTACTCGGCGGGGGCGGCGTTGTACGCCGGGCGGCGGTGGTTGCGGATCACCCGCAGCATGTGGTCGCGGTTGGCCTGGTAGCGGTCGAACGTGCCGACCTCGGCGGCCATCTCGGCGCTCGCCGCGTACGCCCCGGCGTGCATGATCGCGGTGAGCGCCCCGCACTGCGCCCGGCCCTCGGCCGAGTCGTACGGGATGCCTTGGACCATGAGCAGCGCGCCGAGGTTGGCGTACCCGAGGCCGAGCGTGCGGAAGTCGTACGACTTCTGCGCGACGGACTGGCTCGGGAACTGCGCCATGTACACGCTGATCTCAAGAATCAGCGTCCAGATCCGCACCGCGTGCTTGTAGCTGTCGATGTCGAACTTGTTGGCCTTCGTGTCGAAGAACGTGAGCAGGTTCAGCGACGCGAGGTTGCACGCCGTGTCGTCGAGGAAGGCGTACTCCGAGCACGGGTTCGTGGCGTTGATGCGGCCGTCGACGGGGCAGGTGTGCCACTCGTTGAAGGTCGTGTCGAACTGCACGCCGGGGTCGGCGCAGCTCCACGCGGCGTAGGCGATCTGGTCCCACAGTTCGCGGGCCTTCAGCGTCTTCTTCGCCTTCGGCGCGCGGTTCTCCGCCTTGGCCTTCTCGAGCTCCGTGCGCCAGTACAGGTGCCACGGGCCGTTCGACTCCACCGCCTTCATGAAGTCGTTGGTGATCCGCACCGAGTTGTTGCTGTTCTGGCCCGACACGGTGTAGTACGCCTTCGACGTCCAGTCGGTGTCGTACTCCTCGACGTCGAGGTGCGTGAACCCCTGCTTCGCGAGCTGCATCACCCGGGCGATGTAGTTCTCGGGGATCAGCGCGGCGCGGGCCTCCAGGACCGCCTTGCGGAGCCCGGCGTTCTTGATCGGGTCGAACTTCTCGTCGGCGGTCGGGTGCGTCTGAATCGCGCGGAGGATCGCGTTCAGGTGCTTGTTCATCAGCTTGGAGCCGGTGACGAGGTCCGCGACCTTCTGCTCCTCGGTCACCTTCCAGTTGACGAAGTCCTCGATGTCCGGGTGGTCGAGGTCGAGCACGACCATCTTCGCGGCGCGGCGCGTGGTCCCGCCGCTCTTGATGGCCCCCGCCGCCCGGTCGCCGATCTTGAGGAAGCTCATCAGGCCCGACGACTTCCCGCCCCCGGAGAGCGGCTCGCCCTCGCCGCGCAGCGCCGAGAAGTTCGAGCCCGTGCCGCTGCCGTACTTGAAGATGCGGGCCTCGCGGACCCACAGGTCCATGATGCCGCCGTCGTTCACCAGATCGTCGGTGACCTGCTGGATGAAGCACGCGTGCGGCGCCGGCCGCTCGTACGCGGAGGTCGAGCGCTCGAGTTGCTTCTTGTTGGGGTCGACGTAGAAGTGCCCCTGTGCCGGGCCGGCGATGCCGTAGCCCCAGTGCAGACCGGTGTTGAACCACTGCGGGCTGTTCGGGGCCGCCATCTGGGCCGCGAGCATGTAGCACGTTTCGTCGTAGAACGTGCGCGCGTCGCGCTCCGACGAGAAGTACCCGCCCTTCCAGCCCCAGTACGCCCAGCACCCCGCGAGCCGGTGGAACACCTGCCGCGAGTCGGTCTCGCCGCCGAGCGGCGTGTCGGGCGAGTCCGCGGCGCTGCGCTGGAGCCACGTCGGCACGCCCTCCTCGGCGACGCGCGTCAGCCGCTGCGGGACGCCGGCCCGGCGGAAGTACTTCTGCGCCAGGATGTCGACCGCCACCTGCGACCACTTCTCCGGCACCATCACGTCGTTCATCTCGAACACGACGCTGCCGTTGGGGTTCCGGATCGAGGAACCCCGGGCGACGAAGTTCAGCCCAGCGAACGGGTCCTGGCCTTCGCGGGTGAACCGGCGAGCGATCTGCATGACAACTTCCCGGGGGAACTCGGTCGCGGGGGGCAGCCGTTGGGCCGACCGGTGCTCTTGCCGGTCGGCTCGGGCGGCCTGGCCCGCGACCGATACGAGTGTACACGATGTTTGGCTAAATGTACAGTAGTGAGCGAGCGGTCCTGCGATTGGGCAACATCAAGTGTTACCGCGCGGCGCCCCGCTTCCAGTCACGATCGGCAGCGTGAGGCCGGGTTGGTCCTGGTACTTGCCCTTCTTGTCGGCATAACTGGTACGGCAGACCTCGTCGGCCTTCAGGAAGATGATTTGAGCAATTCCCTCGCCGGAGTAGATCTTCGCCGGGAGCGGCGTCGTGTTGCTGATCTCGATGGTCACGCGGCCCCGCCACTCGGGCTCCAGCGGGGTGACGTTCACGATGATCCCGCACCGCGCGTAGGTCGATTTCCCGACGCACACGCACAGCACGTCCCTCGGGATTTCGAGGTACTCGACCGTCTCGGCCAGGGCGAAGCTGTTCGGCGGGATCAGGATCGAGTCGGCCTCGATGTCCACGAACGACTTCGGGTCGAAGTGCTTGGGATCGACCGTGCTGCCCCAGACGTTCGTGAACACCTTGAAGTGCCGGTCCACGCGGACGTCGTAGCCGTAGCTCGTGACGCCGTAAGAGATTACGCCCGGCCGGTGCTGCCCCTCGGCGAACGGCTCGATCTTCACGTCACGCTTGATGAGCCAGTCGGGTAGAACGCCCACGGGTCGCCTCCTGCGCCTCTTCGATCGACGGTAAGCGTGTCAATCGGCAGAGCCGCACCCCAGACTCCAGCGACAAACCCCCATCTTACCCCGCACGCGCCGTTCCGTTGGCTCAAGGTAAGGCGCGTGATGTCGGGCGAACCCTGAGCGCCAGCGAGGGGGTGCGCCTCACCCCCTCGCTGGCGCTCAGGGTTCGTCCCAATGGGCGGCACGCGCCGTTTCAAACCGGCGTAGCGGGCCACCCACGCAATCCGGTACAAGCGTCGTGCCTCACGTTCACCTGTCGGTCCCCCGGGAGCACGCATGACCCCGAGCCTGCCGCTTGTCCTCGCGGCCTTCGTTGCCCCCGCGGTCGAACTGCCCACGGAACTGTGGCAGGTCGCCCCCGAGCGGAAGGGGGTGTTCGCGATCAACCCGCCGCGGACCAAGGATCGGGCCGTGCTGCTCATCCCCGGGCTCAAGATCCACCCGTTTCGCCCCAGCTATGCGACGAAGCCCGAACTGCGCGAGTACCAGCAGCCGAGTTCGGAGTTGGTGCGCACGCTCGCCAAGGACGCGGACGTGTTCGCGTTCGGGTACGCGCAGACGGTGCCGCTCGACGCGGTCGCGATGTCGCCGGGACTGCGCGCCGCGGTGGGCCGGTTGAAGCAGGCCGGGTACGAGGAGGTGGTGCTGATCGGGCACTCGGCGGGGGGGATCATCGCCCGGGTGTTCGCCGAGGCGCACCCGGACTCGGGGGTGACGAAGGTCATCACCGTGGCGTCCCCGCACGCTGGGGCCGAGCTGGCGAGCCTGAAGGTCGGCTACCCGAGGGTGCAGGCCCCGTTCGTGGAGTCGCTCGCGCCCTCGATTCGCACCCAGGTCGCCGGCACCGGCCAGTTCGACGAGAAGCTCCAGATCACGTGCGTCGTGTGCAAGGTGAAGCGGATCGAGGCCGACGGGCTCGTGAAGCTGTCGAGCCAGTGGCCCGACGACTGCCGCAAGGCCGGCGTCCCCGCGGTGCTCGTCCAGACCGACCACTGGCACGCGATGCTCGCGCCGCAGTCGGTGAAGGTCATCAGCGAACTGGCGAAAGAGAAGCTGACGCGGTGGACCCCGGAAGAGGTCGAGAAGGCCCGTAAGGTGCTGTTCCGCGACTTCGACAAGTAAGCGACGTCACGTTCCCCAGTGCTTCCGCACCGGGCTCAGAACGTCGACCCCCTGCGGGGGTGAAGAGTTCGAATCTACAGCTTCGGGCTTCCGCCCCGGAGGGGCCGACGTTCTGAGCCCAGTGCGGGAGCACTGGGTGATTTTGAGAAGAGCGGCGTGACCCCGGCCGCAAACAAGTTGTGAAGCACGTGGTGAGTGCCGGGGCCACGCCGGACCATTTTACGCGCGACCAAGTGCCCAGGAGTGAACCACAATGGCCCTGTACCTGTTCAAGGAAGAGCCCGGCACGTACAGCTTCGCCGACCTGGAGCGCGACGGCACGACGACGTGGAGCGGCGTCAAGAACGCGCTGGCCCAGAAGCACCTCCGGGCGGTCCAGAAGGGCGACCGCATCTTCTTCTACCACACCGGCGACGAGAAGGCCGTAATCGGCGTCATGGAGGCGACCGCGGCGGCGGTCCCCGACCCCGGCGACGCGAGTGGGAAACTCGTCGCGGTCACCGTGAAACCGGTGCGGAAGCTGAAGAAGCCTGTGACGCTCGCCGCGATCAAGGCCGACGCGGCGTTCGCGAACTGGGAGTTGGTGCGGCAGTCGCGGCTGTCGGTGATGCCGGTGCCGGACGAGCTATGGAAGAAGATCGAGGAGATGGGAAAGTAGTCGGCATACTCCGTGTGCCGTTCTCTTGTCACACGACGGCACACGGGGTGTGCCTGATCCATTCGGAAGAAAAACGTGAACGCCCCGGGGTGCAAAACACCCCGGGGCGTTCAGTGAGTCGGCGGTTAGATCCCCGACGACTCGTAAATTGGGCAGCCGGCTATACGGTCCGCCCGTAACGCGGCCATTAAGCCAGCCGGCCCTCGAAATCCTGGTAACAATAACTACTTGGCACAGGACCACCTCCTTTCAACAAGGACTCGCTTCAGAAGGCCCCTTACCAGAGGGACCTCCCTCCGCCTCCAGCCCGTCGCGCCTCGGACGCGCGACCCGCTCAAGCCGCTGGAATAATACACCGCTCGGGCGTCCAGGGGAAGGGTTTCGCACTCGAGAAACGCGACGAAATCGTGCGGGGCCCCGCGTGTCCGGATTTCCCCATGCGGGTCGTTGATCCCGCGCGACCTGACCTATCGGGCGGTGGACGTGGAGCATGCGCCGCGAGTGGGGCAGGGTGATCGGCCTGACAACAATTCTTCCGGCCAAGTGAACTGGTTCCGGACCTGAAACGTTGATTCCGGACGTGGGTTGGGGAGTCACCCGGAACCATTCCGAACGCAGCACCACAACCGAGCGACGCACCCCAACCTCGCGGCTCCGGAACGCCACCGCACACCCACGAACCCGGCGCGAAACTTCGCCGCCCCCGTTGGCACTCCCGCCAACGCCCGCGACAATGGCCCTGTTGTGCTTCGGTCGTAACGGACCCCGACGCACCCCCTCAACAGGGCCAGCCAATGTACCACGCGCTCATGCTCGTCGCTCTGGTGTCGCTGCTCCCCTCCGCCCGGCCCGCGGTGCTGACGGCGGCCGCCGCGAAGCAGGGCGGCGACCTGAAGCTGTCCAACGTGCGCCTTACGATCGGCGAACTCGGCGGCCCGCGGCCCGCGGCCAAGCTGCTCCCCGGCGACGTGCTGTTCATCGGGTACGACATCAACGGGCTGACCATCGATGGGGACGGGACCGCCAAGTATAAGATGTCGATGGAGGTCCGCGACGCGGCCGACAAGTCCATCTTCAAGCAGGACCCCCGCGAGCTGGTCGACTTCGTCCCGCTGCGGGGCACCAGCATCCCGGCCCGCGCGTTCATCACCATCGGGCTCGACCAGGACCCCGGCACCTACACGTGCAAGATCCGCGTCGAGGACCCGAAGGTGAAGGGGAAAGAGGACACGGTGACCGTCAAGTTCGAGGTGCTCAAGCGGGACTTCGGGATCGTCGCGGTGTACTCCAGCCACGACGAGCGGGGCCAGTTCGCCGCCCCGACCACCGGCGTCGTCGGCCAGACCCTGTTCGTGCAGTTCAGCGTCGCCTCGTTCCAGCGGGACGCGAAGACCAAGCAGCCGAACATCGAGTTGCAGTTCCAGCTCGCCGACGACAAGGGAACCCCGACGCTCGAGAAGCCCCGGACGCACATCCAGGACAGCGGCGTCGAGGCCGCCGACGGCGCGTTCGGGATGCGGTTCCCGGTGTTCATGAACCGCCCCGGGAAGTTCACCGTCCAGCTCACCGCGACGGACAAGGTGGCCAACAAGAAGGTCACCTACGAGCTGCCGCTGACGATCCTGCCCTCGAACTGACTCCGGGGATGGGAGATTGGAAGTCGGAGGTTGGAAGTGGAACCCTTCGCCTCGCTTCCAACCTCCAATCTCCAACCCCCAACCACCCCGAGTACAAGATGACCCCCGCCGAGCGGACCGAGCAGATCGCACGATACCGGAACATGGTTCAGGGCGACCCCGAGGACGACCTGGCCCAGTTCCGGCTCGGGCAGGCGCTCATGGAGGACGGCCAGTTCCCCGAGGCCGTCGAGGCGTTCGAGCGCACCCTGAAGCTGAGCCCCGGGTTCTCGCGGGTGTACCAGTACCTCGGCGAGTGCCTCATCAAGGAGGGCCACAGGGACAAGGCCGCCGAGGTGCTGACGCGGGGCTGGGCCACCGCCGACGAGCGCGGCGACCGGCTCCCCCGCGAGGCGATCGCCAAGCTCCTCGTGTCGATCGGCGCACCGGTCCCGGCCCCGGTGCCCCCGAAGGTCGAGGACGACGGCAGCCCCGACACCGGGTTCCGGTGCCAGCGGCCCGGGTGCATGGAGGGCAAGCGGGCCAAGCCGCTCGCCGCCCCTCCGGTGTCCGACGAGATCGGCACCCGCATCCAGGCGGACGTCTGCTCGGCGTGCTGGACGCTGTGGCTGAAGGACCAGAGCATCAAGGTCATCAACGAGCTGCGGCTCGACCTCAGCTCCGACTTCGGCCAGGGCGAGTACGACCGCCACATGCGCGAGTTCTTCGGCTTCGAGGACGCCCCGAAGGCGTGACCGCCGTGACCACCTACCTCATCCAGTACGGCCGCCCCGGCTTCCTCGGCCGGTTCCGCTCGGAGCTCGCCCTCACGCGGGGCGAACGGGCGGCCGTGCGCACCGTGCGGGGCACCGAACTCGGCGAGGTGCTCGTCGCGCTCGACGGGGCCGGCGACGACGGCGAAGTCCTCCGCCGCGCCACGGCCGACGACGAGGCGATCGCCGCCCGTACCGAGGCGACCGCCCAGGAGGTCCTCGCGGCCGCGACCGACGGCACGATCGAACACACGCTCCCGCTCGTGTTCGCGGACGTGGAGACCACCCTCGATGGCGTCGCGATCCTGCACGCACTGCCGTGGGACGCCTGCGACGCCACCGCCCTCCTCGAACGACTCTCGGACCGGTTCGGCCTCGCGGTGCGGCTCCTCGACCTGTCCCGCTCGCCGACCGCGAAGGACGAGCCCTCGCAGGGCGGGTGCGGCAAGCCCGGGTGCGGCACCGAGTCGGGGGGCGGGTGCTCGACCGGCGGGGGGTGCTCGACCGGGTCGTGCTCCCGCGGGGCGGTGAAGAGCGCCGACGAACTGACCGCCCACTTCGCCGACCTGCGCCGCCAGATGGAGGCCGCCGGTCCCGCCCGCACCCCGCTGAACTGACCCGCCCCGTCCGTACAATCAGCCCGGTCGAACCGCGCCCGCACCGACGCGGGCGCTCTCACCCCAGGAGTCCAAACATGCTCTCGACCAAGGTGCTCCGGCTCTGCTGCGTCGCCCTCGGCGTCCTCTCTGCGGGCGGGGCACGGGCCGCGAACCCGATCGTCGTGATGGAGACCAACCACGGGACCGTCAAGATCGAGCTGTTCGAGGACAAGGCCCCGGTCACGGTCAAGAACTTCCTGAAGTACGTCGAGGACAAGCACTACGACGGCACCGTGTTCCACCGGGTCATCGACGGGTTCATGATCCAGGGCGGCGGGTTCGAGCCGGGGATGAAGGAGAAGAAGACCCGCGACCCGATCAAGAACGAGTCGAACAACGGGCTGTCCAACGCCCGCGGGACGATCGCGATGGCCCGCACCAGCGCCCCCGACAGCGCCACGGCCCAGTTCTACATCAACGTGAAGGACAACAAGGGGCTCGACGGCTCGCCGGACAAGGCCTCGGGGTACACCGTGTTCGGCCGCGTCACCGAGGGCATGGACGTCGTGAACAAGATCAAGGAAGTGAAGACCGGCACCAAGGCCGGGTTCGAGAACGTGCCCGAGGACGACGTGGTCATCAAGTCGGTGAAGCTCGAAGCGGGGAAGTGACCACGCCGAGTAAAGAAAAAGGTAAGGAGTAAGCGGTAAAGACAGAAGCCGTGCCGTCGAGCCGCTTCTGTCTTTACCGCTTACTTCTTACCTTTTTCATTCACCCAATCATTCGGCCGGTTCGAGTTCCGCGGTCATCGACCCCTTGCACCGCGGGATGCGGGCGTCGGGGCCGAAGGCGTGGATCTGGTCCCTCTTCAACTCGGCCCGCTCCAGGCTCGTGGTGCAGACGACCGCGCGGCCGGTCGAGTCCACCAGCTTCGCGAGCTGGTACCCCTTCTCGACCGGGTGGCCGAACAGCGCCTTGAGCATCTCGATGACGTACTCGAACGTGTGGTCGTCGTCGTTCAGCAGGATCACGTTGTACGGCGGCTGCCGCTTGGTGCGCTGCTCCTGTTCGACGTCGGCCTCGGGCAGTGTGGTTGTTCCGCTCATCTTCGCGTCACCTCCGGTGGTCCGCAGCACGCGCGGCGCGTCGAACCCCGATCGGGCGTCCCTCGGTACATCTTACGGGTTGGGGGCGGGTCATGTGGCCGCGGGCCACGCGCCGGTCGCCCGCGGCCGGGTGACCCCCGACATCGGGGCCAGCCGCTCCTCCAACCGGCCGAAGCACACGACGGCGATGTCGTCGTTCTGGGGCACCCCCCCGGCGTGGCGGCGGACCTCGGCCACGAGCCGCTCGCCCATCCGCTTGGGCCGCACCGTGTCGGGCAGCTCCGACCCGTCCGGGAACAGGAACCGGTCCACCCGGTCCATCCCGAACATCTCCCCGGCGGGGCTCATCGCGTCGGTGACGCCGTCGGTGTACACGGTGATCGTGTCCCCGAGGTCGAGGAGGACGGTCATCATCTCGTACTCGTACCCGGGCACCACGCCCAGCGGCAGCCCCGTGGCGTCGTTCGAGATCGCCTCGCCGAGCTCGCCCTTGGTCCCCTTGAACAGCTTCGGGTTCATGTGCCCGGCGTTCACCACCGTCAGCTCGTGCGTGGCCGGGTCGAGCACCATGACCGTGAGCGTCACGAACCGGTCCTGGAGCCCGCCGCGGATCATCTGGTCGTTCAACAGGGTCACCGCCCGCGCCGGGTTCGGCTCGGTGACGAGCGAGAACTTGACCTCGGAGCTGAGCTTCGCGACCAGGAGCGCCGCCGGGACGCCCTTGCCGGCCACGTCGCCCAGGACGATCGCGACCCGCCCGTGGGGCAGGGTGACGAAGTCGTAGTAGTCGCCGCCGACCGTCTGGGCCGGGGAGTAGTGCGAGAAGAACTCGTACCCGTCGTGGGTCGGGAGCGTCTGCGGGAGGAACCCGAGCAGCACCGTGCGGGCCAGTTCGATCTCCTTCTGCTCCTTCTCGCGGGCCAGCACCGAGGCGTGCAGCCGAGCCTTGTCCACCGCCACGCTCGCCAGGTTGGCGACGATCGCGAGCAGGTTCAGGTCGTCGGTGTTGAACTTCTTGGTCCGGTTCTGGGTGTCGAGCTGGATCGCGCCGACCGGCCGGCCCTCGGCGCTCATGAGCGGGACGCACATCACGGACCGGATCTTGAACTCGGCGATGCTCGCGGCCGGGCCGAGGTTCGTGTCGCCGGTCGCGTCCTCGCTGAGGAACGCCTGCCGCGAATCGATCGCCTTGCGGACGATGGTGCGGCTGAACCGCGGGTCCTCGGTGCCCACGTGCCGGCTCTTGACCACCTTCGGGATCGGCCGCCCGCCCTCGTCCAGTTGCAGCACGAAGCACCGGTCGGCCTGCTTGAACGTGCCCAGGAGCGTGTCGGCGATCTGGACGAGCAGTTGGTCGAGGTCGAGGGTCTTCGACAGCCCGGTGCTGATGTCCAGCAGCGCCCGGAGCCGGTCGGCCGGGGCCACCTGGAGGAAGTCGTTGGCGTTGGCCGCGCCCTGGCTCGCCTCGATCGTCGTCATCCCGCCGGCGTCGGCGTCCTCCTCGGACGCCTCCTTCTGCATCCACGCCGGGAGCTTGCCCGGCTTCACGAACCGCTCGTCGCGGAACTGGAACAGGAAGTCGCAGATCTTGATCCGGTCGTCGGGCTTGAGCGGCTGGCGGCCCGGCGGGCTGACCTCCTTGCCGTTGACGAACGTGTGGTTCCGGCTCTTCAGGTCCTCGATGAGGTACGTCCCGTTCTGGACGGTGATCCGGGCGTGCTCGCGGCTGACGGCGTGGTGCGGGATGACGATCTGGCACCGGTCCGCGTCGCGGCCGATGACCTGCGACTCGCCGGTCAACTGGATCGTCTTGCTGGTGTTCACCCCTTCGGGGACCTTCAGCAACTGGAGCGTGGGCATGGAGTGGGTCCGGGAAATCGCCACCGGGGGGAGTCGGCACCGGCGTCGAGATGGGTGTCCCGAGAGAACATAAAGAATACCCCCGGATGTTACTGCCGAACGGGCCGGAACGCAAGAACGACGGCGGCCCGGTTACCCCGCGCCGACCCGGAACGGGAGCGGCTGCCGCTCCAGCCCCGCGAACAGGTTCACCACCGACATCTCCGCCATCTTGTACCGCGTCTCGACCGTCGCGCTCCCGAGGTGCGGGGTGACGACGAGGTTGTCGAGCGCCAGGATCGGGTGGCCGCGGGGCAGCGGCTCCGGGTCGGTCACGTCGAGCGCGGCCGCGTGGATCCGCTTCGCCGCCAGCGCCTCGGTGACCGCGTCCAGATCGACCACGGCCCCGCGGGCCACGTTCACCAGCGTCGCCGTGCGCTTCATCTTCGCGAGTTCCCCCCGGCCGATCAGCCCGCGGGTCTCGGCCGTTAATGGCACGGTCAGCACGACGTAGTCCGCCTGGGCCAGCAACTCGTCGCACGTGGCGTACCGCGCCCCGAGGGCGATCTCGGCCTCGTCGTTGCGGTTCCGGTTGCAGTACAGTACCGTCATGTCGAACCCGCGGGCGCGCCGCGCGACCTGCCGGCCTATCCGCCCCATGCCGAAGATCCCGATGGTGCTCCCGTGGATCTCGCGGCCGAGCATGTGCGACGGGTCGAACCGCAGGAAGTTCGGGCCGCGGGCGTAGCGGTCGCCCTCGACGAGCCGCCGCCCGGCCGCGAGCAGCAGCGCGAACGCGAGGTCGGCCGTCGCACCGTCGAGGACCCCGGGCGTGTTCCCGACGGGGATGCCGCGCTGCGTCGCGGCCCGCACGTCGATGTGATCGACCCCGACGCCGAAGTTGCTGACCACCCGCACGCCGGGGCAGCGGTCGAGCAGGGCGGCGTCCACGGTCGGGTGGCCGTAGGTGTAAATGGCGTCGATCCGATCGGTCGTGGTATCCCACGGCACGAGTTCGACGCGGCCCGCGAGGAGCTCGATCACGACCTCGGACACCGGGAGGTCGGCGAGCACTCGCGGGGGCGGCGGGCTGGAATGCATGACGTGGAACCGGGTTGGGGAAAACTCCGTAAAGTGCGATTGACAGCCCGCACTCATCCGCACAGTATAGTGCTTGAAACCGGCCTCTTCTCTGTTCCGGCCCCACCGTTGTGAGGTTAACCCCTCAGAACGGTGGGGTTTTTTTACGGCCCGATTCTCGCACTTCGCCCGCCCCGGAGGCCCCCATGATCGCGCCGACAGCGGTCGTTGCCGCCCTGGAAGCCGCCGGGTTCACGCACCTCGTTTGGATCCCCGACAGCCACCTGGGGACGTGGGAACCCGCTCTGGCCGGCTCGACGCTCGCCCCGATCCGCGTGACCCGCGAGGGCGAGGCGGTGGGGGTCGCGGCCGGGCTGATGCTCGGCGGCGCGCGGCCGCTGGTCGCGGTGCAATGCACGGGGTTCTTCGAGGCCGGCGACGCGGTGCGGAACGTCGCTCACGACATGAAGCTGCCGCTGAAGATGATCGTCGGAGTGCGGAGCCTGCGGGCGAGTCGTGCGGGAAAGAGTGCGGACAACTGCCCGCACTTCGCCGAGAAACTCGTCGCAGCCTGGGAGCTGCCGCACCGCGAGTTCGACCCGGCGTCGGGCAGCGAGGCCGAGCTGACCGCGGCGCTGCGGGAACTGGCCGAGAGCGACGCGGCGGGCGTGTTACTGTGGGCGGAGTGATGGGAGCACTCAAGCGAAGCAATGGCACGCGGAGGACGTGGATGAAAGGCAGGATTGAAGACCGATCAGCAGGAAACCCGTTCCTTGAAACACGGTCTCGTCTGATCCTCTTGACCCCGCCTTTCATCCGCGTCCCATCGCTTGATTCCGCTACTTTCGGTCGAGCACGAACTCGACGTACCCGAGGTGCATCTCCTCGTAGGTCTGCGGACCCCAGCGGACGGTCTTCTTCGGGTCGGGGTTCGCCGGGTTCTTGTCGCTGTTGTCGTACCACGCGGTGTAAATCAGCGAGCTGCCGCGGGGTGCGGTCACCGGGTCGGCGAACCGGTACTGGAGCTGCCAGTTGAAGTCGTAGTGCGGCACGTCGAGGATGGTGCTGGTCTTCCCGTCGGGCGTCTTCAACTCGTACTTTGCGGCCTTGCCCCGCAGGTGGGCGTGCGGGAACAGCGCCAGCACCTTCGCGTCGAACGGCACCGGGATCTTCGCCTCCACGCGGTGGTTCCCCTCGCCGGGCGGGATCTGGAAACTGTGGTTCGCGATGCCCGCGACGTGGACCTCGTGCCGCGGCGCTTGCTTGGCGAAGATCAGCCCGAGCTTCGTCTGGTCGGTGGTGGCCTTGCCGTTGGGCGTGTAGTGCATCTGGAAGTGGAGCGTCGCGCCCTTGGGGAGCTTCTTCGCGTACCCGTCGGGGTAGACGAGCGAGTTGTTCCCCGGGACGTACACGGCAAAGAACCCGGCCGCCTCGGCCCCGAGCCGCGCCCCCTTGGCCGTCGCGAACACGAGGACGTGGTGCGTCACCTCCCGGGCCGTCGGTTGCACCTCGAGCGCCTGCACCCAGCGGTCCTCTTCGAAGTCCGTCTCGACCTTGATGTGCTGGTACCCCATCACCCCCTCGGCCTTGACCGCGACCGGCTTCGGCAACTGGAACGTCGCGTCGGGCTTCCCGATGAGCCAACCGGATTCGTACTTGCGGGGCAGGGGGGCGTCGGCCGGGTCGCCCTTCTTCAGATCGCCGCCCAGGAACGCGAGCAGGTCCTTCTTGTCGGCGTCGGTCAAGCTGCGGTCGTTGGCGAACGGCGAGTGCGTGGTCTTCGCGCTCGCGGCGAACCACGGCGGCATGGTGCCGTTCTCGACCACCTTCTTGATCGCTCCCTTGTTCGCGACGACATCGTCGTAGGTGTCCAGCGAGAACGGGCCGACGCCGCCGGTGCGGTGGCACTCGACGCAGTTCGCCTGCACGATGCGCTCGATGCGGGCGTGGTAAGTCAGGGCAACTGCCGGAGTCCTGGCCGCGTCGGCGTCGAGGGCGCAACCCGGGGCGGTGGTCGCCACGATCGCGGGCGGCTTCCCGGCGAGCGCCTCGTCGAGGGCAGCCACGAGGTACCTGTTCCGCGGGGCGTCGAGGGCGTAGCCGAGACCGTACTGGTCGTCGATCGCGCCGCGGTACACGACCGTGCGGGCCGCGTCGAGCACGACTACCTCCGTGGTGGATGTCGCGCCCAGCGCGGCGGTGAGTTTGCCGTCAGTGTCGTGGGCGTACCGGCCGGCGAACGCGGAGCCGTCGGGCTTGTCGGTGGCGGTCGGATTCACGAACAGGAACGCGACGCCCTTCGCGGCGTACTCCTTCTCGATGCGGGCCAGCGAAGGAGCGTACTTCTTGCAGAGCGGGCACGTCGTGTTGGTAAACGCGACGACGGTGAGCTTCGCCGCCTTGAGGTCCGAGAGCTTGCCGCTCTTCCCGGCGAGGTCGGTGAACGCGACGTCGGCGACGAACTTGCCGACACCGGCCTCGGCGGCCCGCAGTACCCGCGGGGCGTTCTTCACGGGGTCGGGCTTGGCGGCCGGCGTCGCGGCGGGTGTTTCGGGCGTGCCGGAGCCCGAGCCGTCGCGGAACGGGTTCCTCTTCGCCGGCTCCTGGGCCGCCGCGACACCAACCGAGACCGTGAGCACGAGTGCGAGCAATCGCATTTGACGGGTTCCGCTGAAGGCCGGGGGCGCGAGGTGAGAAGTGATACCCGCGGGCGGTACGGGATGTTTCAGGCACCTGGCGAGCCGGGAGCGTTAGCGACCGGAGTTCCTTGAACCCTCCGGTCGCTGACGCGCCCGGCTCGCCAGGCGACTTCACGCCACGACTTCCTTGACGACGTTCCCCTTCGTGTCGGTGAGCCGCATCTCGCGGCCGGCGTGGCGGTAGGTCAGCTTCTCGTGGTCCAGGCCGAGCAGGTGCAGCACGGTCGCGTGCCAGTCGTGGACGTGGACCTTGCCGTCGACCGCCTCGAAGCCGTAGTCGTCGGTGCGGCCGTGGGCGAACCCGCCCTTCACGCCGCCGCCGGCCATCCACATCGTGTAGCCGCGGGCGTTGTGGTCGCGGCCGTCGCCCTGGCCCGACGGGGTGCGGCCGAACTCGCCGCCCCAGATCACGAGCGTGTCCTTCAGCATGTCCTTGCGCTTGAGGTCTTCGAGCAGCCCGGCGATCGGCTTGTCGATCGCGGTGCAACTGTTCGTGAGCGCGTCCTTGAGGTTGCGGTGGTGGTCCCACCCGGGCATCGCCAGCTCGACGAACCGCACCCCGGCCTCGACCAGCCGCCGGGCGAGGAGGCACTGCTGGCCGAAGCCGCCCGCTCCGCCGCCGCGCGGCCCGAAGCCGCCGCCCATCCCGCCCCCACCGCGCCCGCCCTCGATGCCGTAGAGCTTGAGCGTCGCGGCGGTCTCGGTGCTCGTGTCGAGCAACTTCGGGAGTTCGCCCTGCATGCGGAACGCCAGCTCGTAGGAGGAGATGAGCCCCTCGATCTCGGGGTTCTCGCCGCCGGCCTCGAGCGCGTTCTGGTTGAGCGACTGCACGAAGTCGAGTTGCTCGCGCTGGGCACCCGGCGTCAGCTTCGGGTTCTTGAGGTTGCTCACCTGCGGGTTGCTTGCGCCCCCGAAGCCCCCGCGGCCGATCTTCGTGCCCTGGTACATCGCCGGGAGGAACGACGCGCCGTAGTTCGCCGGGCCGCCGTTGTTCTGCGGCGGGCCGATGGTGACGAACCCGGGCAGGTTCGCGTTCTCAGTGCCCAGCCCGTACAGCGCCCACGCCCCGAGGCTCGGCCTCGGAAACTGGAAGATGCCGCAGTGCATCTGGAGGAACGCCTGCGGGTGGTTCGGCAGGTCGGTGTGCATGCCGTTGAGCAGGCACAGCTTGTCGGCGTGCTTCGCGAGTTCCGGGAACAGGTCGCTGATCCACAGCCCGCTCTCGCCGCGCTTCTCGAACTTGAACGGCGACCCCATGAGCTTGCCGCCGCCGAACACCCCGCGGCGCGCCGGGGCCGCCTTGCCGTCGTCGGCGGTGAGCTTCGGCTTGTAGTCGAACGTGTCGACGTGGCTCGGCGCACCCTCCATGCACAGGAAGATGACCCGCTTCGCCTTCGCGGGGAAGTGCGGCTTCTTCGGTGACAGCGGGTTCGGGGCGCTTGGCGAGCCGGGAGCGTCAGCGACCGGAGTTCCCCGGGCGGCCTGCTCCTGGGCCAGCGCCGCGAACGCGAGGTACCCGAACCCGGACGACGTCGATTTCAACAACTGGCGGCGAGTGAACATCGCGGGCTCCGTGTGCGGGGTGTTGGCGGGCGGTCACTTGCGGTACTGGAACTCGGCGCTCGCGAAGAGCGCCTGGCAGAACGCGGCCCACGTCTCGCGCTCCTGGCGTGCGGCCGGGACGCGGTCCTTCGCGAGCTTGGCCTGGAACCCGTGCAGGAACTTCTCGGCGGTCGCCAGCTCCTTCTCGCCGGGCGGGCGGCCGTAGAAGTTCAGGTACGCGGCCCGGATGCGCTCGGTGTCGGTCGTCGTGGACTTCAGAAGCTTCTCGGCCGCGGCGTCGGCCGACCGCAGCACGAACGGGTTGTTCAGGAGGAACAACCCCTGCGACGGCACCGTGGTCGTCGGGCGGTCGGCGGTGATGAGGCTCGGGTCCGGGGCGTCGAACAACGCCAGCGCCTCCGGCAGGTTGTCGCGGACGATCGGCAGGTACACCGAGCGGTGCGCGTTCCGCGGGTCGTTGATCGCGGTCGCGATCTGGTCGCCGCCGAGCCGCTGCCGGCCCGTCGGCCCCTCGCCGGCACGGGCGACCACCGAGCCGACCGGCGGGGTCGCGTCGAGTTGCCCGCTCACGGCGAGCATGGAGTCGCGCAGGCTCTCGGCATCGAGCCGCCGCGGCGACATGCGCCACACCAGCGCGTTATCGGGGTCGGCCTCGAACGCGGCCTTGTCGAACTTGGAGTCGAGTTGGTAGGCGTGGCTCATCACAACGCGCTTGACGAGAGTCTTCACGCTCCAGCCGCCGTCCATGAAGCCGATCGCGAGGTGGTCTAGCAACTCGGGGTTCGTCGGCGGCTGGCCGGCCGCACCGAAGTTGTCGGCGGTCGGGACGATGCCGCGGCCGAACAGGTGCATCCACACGCGGTTCACCATGACGCGGGCGGTGAGCGGGTTGTCGCGGCTCGCGATCCACTCGGCGAGTTCGAGCCGCCCGCTGCCGGACTTCACCTTGAGCGGCGACTTCGACATCACCTGGAGCGTGCCGCGGGGCACCTTCTCGGCGGTCGGCTGGTCCGGTTCGCCGCGGTTGTAGACCGGGCTGTCGTCGATCGTGCGGCTGCCGGCCCCCCGCATCCCGAACCCGCCCTTGGGGCCGAACCCGCCCGCCCCGAACCCGCCGCCGGCGCGGCCCGGCTTGTCGCGGACGCCCATCGCCTGGAGCTTCGGCGTGCCGTCGGCGGTGTAGCCGTCGAGCTTGCTCTGGGCCAGCGCGAGCTGCGCCGAGGGGAGGATGTTCGCGAGCCTGTCGGTGCTCTCGGCGATGCGCTTCTTGAGGTCGGCGATCTCTTTTTCGAGCGCCGCGCGTTGCTCGGCCGTGAGATTCCTGGCGACCGCGCTCGGGGCGGATTCCGCGGGGAGTTGCAGGAGCGGGCTCGGCCGCTGGCTCTGAACGAACCGCACCGTGCCGTAGCACGTCTCGGTGCTGCGGAAGATGCCCGCGAGGGCGTAATAGTCCTTGGTGGGGATCGGGTCGAACTTGTGGTCGTGGCACCGGGCGCATGCTGCCGTGATGCCGAGTAACGCTTGCGTGGTCACGTCGATCTGCTCGTCCACCACGTCGAGTTCGAACTGCAACCCGTTGTTCTCGTTGAGCGCCTTCGGGCCGATGGCGAGGAACCCGGTGGCGACGAGCCGCTCGGCCCTCACCTTCGGGTCGGCGCTCGGCATCAGGTCGCCGGCGAGTTGTTCCTTGATGAACTGGTCGTAAGGCTTGTCGGCGTTGAACGCGGCGATGACGTAGTCGCGGTACCTCCAGGCGTGCGGGTAGTTGAAGTTGGCGGTCTTGCCGGTGCTCTCGGCGTACCGGGCGAGGTCGAGCCAGTGCCGCCCCCAGCGCTCGCCGAACCGCGGCGACGCGAGGAGCCGGTCCACGACCTTCTCGAACTCCTTCGCGCTGGTGTCGGCGGCGAACGCCTCGACCTCGTCGGAGGTCGGCGGCAGGCCGGTCAGGTCGAGGGTGACGCGGCGGATCAGCGTCCGCTTGTCGGCGTCGCCGACCGGCTTGATGCCCTTCTTGTCCCATGCGGCCGCGAGGAAGGCGTCGATCTCGGTGCGGATTTCGAACTTCGGGTTGGCGACCTGCGGCACCGGAGCGGCCCGGGGCGGAACGAACGCCCAGAACGAGCGGCCCTTCTCGACGTCCACGACGTACTTCGGGGCGGTGGCGACCGCCTTGCCGTCGCGGGGGTCGGGCGCGCCCATCTTCACCCACGCCTCGAAGTCGGCGATCACCGCGTCGGGGAGCTTCCCCTTCGGGGGCATCGCGGTGTCGGCGTCCTTGTGGCGGATGCCCTTGATGAGCAAGCTCTTCTCGGGGTTCCCCGGAACGATGCTCGGGCCGGTCGCGCCGCCCTTTCGCACGCCCTCGCGGGTGTCGAGCGACAGCTCGCCCTTCAGCTTCTCGGCCTCGGCCGAGTGGCACTTGTAGCAGCTCTCGACGAGGACGGGCCGGATCTTCTTCTCGAAGAACGCAAGTTGTTCCGGCGTCGGCTTCTCGGCGTACCCCGTCCCCTTCGCGGGCTGTGCGGCCGTTGGGGCGGCCCAGCCGGCCAACGCGGCGAGGCTGGCGAGGAGGATTCGCGGCATGGCGTGGCACCCCGAAAGGACGTGAGCGGCGACGGCACCAACATAAACCCCGGCACCCGCGTCGCGGTGTCATTCTCATCCCGTTTTCGCAATTGGCGCGCCCTGGAAGTAGGGCGCGAGAGCGGTTGCGGTGTGTCGGGGAGGGGTCTCCGCAAACGACGCGAACTCTTCGCTCACGCGGCGAACTCCTCGCGAACGCGGCGAACTCTTCGCGAACGCCCCCGAGAGGTCCGCGAACGATGCCGGGCTCTTCGCACACGACGTCCAGCCGCGCGCCTCAGAACCGTTCCAGACACCTTTCCACCGCGGCCGCTAAACTGACGGTTGCCCCACCACGAGCCGACACCATGCCCGAGCCCCGTAGCACGCCGCCGCTCACCCGCGGCGACACCCGACCCGTCAAGCGGCGCACCCGCACGTTCCGGCCGAACTACATCTCGTTCGCCGGCACCTACCAGTGCAACCTGAGCTGCCCGCACTGCTGCGTGCCGATCGAGTGGACCGACCGGCTCGACATCCCCACGGCGATCCGGTTCCTCGAACAGGCGCACGAGGCCGGCATCGAGTTCCTCGGCTTCACTGGGGGCGAGCCGTTCCTGTACCCGGAGTTCCTCGCCGCCGTCACGAAGCGGGCCGCGAAGCTCGGGTTCCGGTTCGACAAACTCATGACCAACGGGGTCTGGCACGCCGACGCGAAGCACGCCAAGAAGGTGCTGACACAGCTCCGCGACGCCGGCTTCACGGGCAAGATCGGCCTGAGCGTCGACAAGTTCCACGGCATGGACATCGCGAAGCTCGCCGAGTTCTGCCGCGTCACGCGCGAGGTGTTCGCCCGCGATAACGCGCTGTCGCTGAGCTACGCGAGCCGCACGCCGGACGCGGGGCTGGAGCCGATCCGCCGGCTCGCGAAGGAACTCGACGGCGTGGTCGAGTGGTCCGACATGCTCGGCAAGTTCCTGATGGTGACCGACGACCTGACGATGACGGCGTGCTGGAACCACCTCGCGACGGTCGAGCGGGCCGAGGGGCTGCCGGGCAACCCGTGGGACGGCGAGTGGTTCAAGGAGGACTACTGCGAGGGGCCGGGGCAGGCGCTGATCGTGAACCCGCGGGGCGAGGTGAAGCCGTGCTGCGGGTTCGCGTCGGACCTCGATCAGCTCACCATCGGCAACATCCACACCGACACGGTCGAGCAGGTCATCGCGTTCGGCCGCAATCACCCGGTCGTCGGCACGATCTTCCGCGAGGGGCTCACTGCCATCCGCGACGAGATCCTCGCCCGCGACCCGAACGCCCTCCCCGGCGCGACGAGCAACCACTGCTTCTTCTGCTGGTACGTCCTGACCCGCGGGCTCGCCGCAGGGGTGAACGGCGGCGGCGGGAAGGTCGGCAACTGGACCGGCGAGAAGGCCAACTTCACCGGCGAACTCTTGCAACTCGGCGTGCGAACCCGGTGACCCGGAGCGACCCATGAGCACCTACGCGCCACCTGTGAGCGAGTTGTTGAAGCTCGGCCGGCCCGATCTCGGCCGGACGAGCATCGATTACCCAGCGCTCGGGATCGGTTCGGAACACGTGCCCGAACTGATCCGATTGATGCGCGACGAGAGCCTCTGGGAGTCGAACGACGAGTTGCCGGAGTGGTACGCCAACATCCACGCCTGGCGTGCCCTCGGGCAACTCCGTGCGGTTGAGGCGATCGAGCCGCTTCTGGACTTGATCGCTGACCAGGAGGGCGACGACTGGAACGACTGGGTGATCGACGACGTGCCGCGGGTGCTCGGCGAGATCGGCGTTCCGGCGCTGGCCCCGACGCTCGCGCGGCTCAACAACCGCCGCCCGGGGCAGGAGACCGCGTCCAACTTCGCGACGGCCGCGACCGAGATCGCCCGCCGGCACCCGGAGGTGCGGGCCGAAGTCATCGGGCACCTGGTTCGCGTCCTTCAGACGGGACTGGAACCCGAACCCGAACTGAACGGGTTCATCGTCGCCGACCTGCTCGACCTGAAGGCGGTGGAGGCGTGGCCCGCGATCGAGGCGGCGTTCGCCCTCGGCACCGTCGATGAGTCGATCGCCGGCGGTGCGGCGGACGTGAAGTACCAACTCGCCCTCGGTCCGAAGCCCCTGCCGCACCAGTCGCGCGGGATGTTCCTGCCGCAGTCGGCCCGCAACGCGAAGCAACGGGCCGAGTCGCGGGCCCGGCAGCGCAAGGCCGAGAAGAAGAAGCGCAAGAAGCGGAAGTAAGTGGCGCGAGCTGATCTCAGAACCGGCGAATTGCTGCACCTCGGCGTGCGGAAGTAGGAGAGGCGACGCGGTTTGGTGTAGGGCCGGCTGTGCCGGCCGAGGTGGAGTGCTGGTGCCGGAGTGCGAGGCGGGCGATCTCGCGACGTGGTGCCCCTCACCCGCCGCGAAGCGCGGCGACCTCTCCCCGCAGAGCCGGGGCGAGGTGGGGTGGCTGGCCCGATGCCACGCTCACCCGTCCGCGTTGCTGGTGAGAGACGTAGGGGCAACACCTCGCCCCGTTCCTACGGGGAGAGGTCGCGACGAGGCTTTGCGAGTCGCGGGTGAGGGGCACCACGCGAAGGACGTCGCAATCACGCGGACCCACCGGGTCGCCGATCTTCGAGCCACCTACCTCGCGCCGGCCGGCACAGCCGGCCCTACCTGCCGGGCACGCTCCATCGCGTCCGACACGGTGTCGCGGAACAGCGACAGCGAGCGGTCCCAGGCGAAGTCGTGCGGGAGGCGCTCGCGACCGGCTTCGCCGAGCGTGCGGCGCAGGGTCGCGTCAGATGCGAGGCGGCCGAGGTGGTGGGCGAGTTCGGACACGTCGCCGCACGCGGCCTGTAAGCCGTCGCGTTCGTGCCGCACCAACTCTCCGGGGCCGCCGGCGCGATAGACCACGTTGGGTTTGCCGTTCGCCCACGCTTCGAGCAGCACGAGGCCGAACGAGTCGGTGCGGGACGGCAGTGCCAAGGTGTCGATGCCCGCGAAGAAGTCGCGCTTCTGGGCGTCGGTGAGGACGCCGAGCCGCGTGACGTGTTGCTTACCCGCGAAGCTCGACCAGAAGGTGCGGAAGTTCGGCATCTCCGGGCCGGCGAGCACGACGCGGAACCGCTGGCCGCTCGCCCACGCCCGCTCCGCCGCCCGCAGCAGGTCGCACGTTCCCTTCTCCTCGCTGTTGTTCGCGAGGTGCCCGATCACCGCTTCATCCTGAGCGACGCCCCACAACGAGCGGGCACGCAAGCAGTCACCGCCGGTGCATTCGGCCGCATCGACGCCAAGCCCTTGCAGGTGGAGGCGCTCCTCCCGCACGCCCAGTGACAACGCGGTGTCACGCTCGGCCATTGTTTGCACGAAGACGCCGTCGGCCTGCTGCAGCAACCAGCGGAGGTGCGGGCGGGTGTACTGGCGGCGGGTGCGGTCGTGCGGGTCGGTCGGGTCGCCGATGTGCAGGAACGGCGTGACGAAAAACGGCACGCCGCGCCGCCGCGCCAGCCGCAGCCCGCACAGGATCGGGAACGAGTACGGGAACGCGGTCGCGTGGACCGCGTCGAGCGGCCCGTCGTACCGGCCGGCGTCGCGCCACATCGCGGGGCACACCGGGTTGCACGGACTTGTGAGGCACTGCCACGCGCGCACCGGAAGCAGCGACAGCGCCTTGAGGACGTACCGCCGGGCCGGGAAGAGCAGGGGGGGGTAGCGGAAGACTCGCGGCACGGCCCCAACGCTCCCGCGTCGGGCTAAGGACGTCGGCCCCTCCGGGGCGGAAGAGAGAAACGAAGTCTTCGCCCCGGAGGGGCCGGCGTGTTTAGCCCGGGGCGGAAGCCCTGGGTGTGCGCGTCGCCAGAAGTCTTCCAGCGCCACGGCCGTCGTCGTCCACACGGTCACGGCGTCGCCGCGGGCCGCGAGGTACTCGCACAGCCGGGCCGCGTACGCCTCGGCCCCGCCCAGCGCCGGCGGGTACCGGTGAACGAACTGCGCGAGGTGCATGGGCCGTCCGTTGCCGGGGACTACCGAACCGTGCGGAATCGCCTACGATGATCCCTTGGCGTCTACCGCATTCTCCGCACAGCGTTTGGGGCCAAGCGCGACATGATCCGCACCTCGCAACTCGCCGCGTCCGTCAAGCCGTCCGCCACCATAGCCGCGGGCACGAAGGCCCGTCAACTCAAGGCCGCCGGCATCAAGGTCTGGGACTTCAGCCTCGGCGAGCCCGACTTCGACACGCCCCGGCACATCTGCGACGCCGCCGAGAAGGCCGCGACCGGCGGGCAGACGCACTACACGCCGACCTCCGGCACCGCCGAAGTGAAGGCCGCCATCTGCCGGTGGTACAAGAAGTACCACGGGTTCGAGTGCGCCCCGGAGAACGTCATCGTCTCCAACGGCGCGAAGCACTCGATCCACAACGCCCTCGCCGCCACCGTCGGCCCCGGCGACGACGTCGTCATCCCGACCCCGTACTGGGTCAGCTACTCCGACCTCGTCAGCATGACCGGCGCGAACCCGGTTCTCGTCGAGACCACGCCCGAGAGCGGGTTCAAGCTCACCCCGGCCCAGCTCAAGGCCGGGCTGACGCCGAAGACCCGCATCCTCATGCTGAACTCGCCGTGCAACCCGACCGGCACGATCTACTCGCGGGCCGAACTCGAAGCGCTCGTCGACACGCTCATCGACAACAGCGACGCGGCGATCCTGAGCGACGAGATCTACGAGCAACTCACCTACGGCGACGCGAAGCCGACGTGCGTGGCGACGCTCCGCCCCGGCCTGAAGGACCGCACCATCACGATCAGCGGGGCGAGCAAGAGCTACGCGATGACCGGCTGGCGGATGGGGTGGGCGGTCGCTCCGGCCCCGGTCGTGAAGGCGATGGATACCATCCAGAGCCAGGAGACGAGTTGCCCGTCGTCGGTGTCGCAGGCGGCGCTGATCGCGGCTCTCGACGGCCCGCAGGAGTGCGTGGCGACGATGCGGACCGAGTTCGCCGCCCGCCGCGAGCTCACGTACAAGCTCCTCGACGCGATCCCCGGCGTGAAGGTGGTGAAGTCGGACGGCGCGTTCTACGCCTTCTTCGACGTGACGGCGCACCTGGGCAAGTCGTTCGGCGGCAAGCCGGTCACCGACTCGCTGTCGTTCTGCAACACGCTGCTGGAGCAGGCGTACGTGAACCTGGTGCCGGGGGTGGCGTTCGGGGCCGAGGGGTTCGTTCGGATGTCGTACGCGACGAACCGGGCCACGATCGAGGGCGGCCTGGCGAAGCTCGGCGAGTGGCTCGCCGGGGGGAAGTAAAAGACCGGTTCATCCGCAGATTACGCAGATGGACACAGATTTCAAAACCAAGAGAGAGCAGAGTTTGAAACAAACTCGGTTCTGCTCTCTGGTTCTTTAATCTGTGTCCATCTGCGTAATCTGCGGATGAACCTCTTCTCTTCAACTCTTGCTGAAGAACTCGACGGCGTTGCGGAACAGTTGCAGCCCGTCGCCCTCGGACTTCAACCCCTGGCGCGTCCACTGCGGGTGCTGCGTCGGGAACAGGTGGCGGTCCGGGTGCGGCATGAGACCGAGCGCGCGACCGGTCACGTCGCACACGCCCGCGATGTCATCCTGCGAGCCGTTCGGGTTCACCGGGAAGCCGCCGCGGTTCCCGCCCGCGTCGACGTACCGCAGCACCACCTGTCCCGCCTGGGCCAGCCCGTCGGCGATCCACTGCTTGCGCGTGATGAACTTCCCCTCGCCGTGGCCGATCGGCACGTGCATCTGCTGCACGTTCTTCAGGAACGGGCACTTCCCCGGCGTCGCCCTCAGGTGGACCCAGCGGTCCTCGTAGTGGCCCGAGTCGTTGTTCGTGAGCGTGGCGAGCGGGCCGTCCTCGTCGGGCGGCACGAGCAGGCCGGCCTTGAGCATGGCCTGGAACCCGTTGCAGATGCCGAGGATGAGCTTCTCGTTGGTGTCGTCGCGGAACGCCCGGAGGGAGTCGGCGAGGAAGTGCTGGAGGTACAGCGCCTGAACCTTCCCGGCCCCGATGTCGTCCCCGTAGGAGAACCCGCCGGGGAGGACGAGGATCTGGTAGTCGCGGAGCTGCCTCGGGTTCTCGCGGAGGGCGTTGAGGTGGAGCCGGGTGCCGCGGCCGCCAACCATCTCGAAGGCCGCCTGGACCTCGTGGTCGCAGTTGGTACCCGGGGCGCGGAGGATCAGGGCGTGCGGAGTGGCCATAGGGAATTATCCGTTAAAGGCAAAGTTTGTGCTTGACCCGCGCAAAGTGAGGGCACACACTCGTTGTAATGTCTCGCTGCCCACCTCACCAGGGCACGAACGGGGCTGAGGGATGGCCGACAACCCCAAGCGAATTTAGCCACCTCACAGTGGCTTGGGGCTCCTTTCCCAATTTTTTTCGCCGGGCGGGTTGACAGTTCCCGGGTAGCCCTTATCATTCCATTACCACTGCGACGCGGTGGTGACCGCGACAAGCGAAAGCCAACGTGCCCGAAAGGGTTCGAGGCAAGTAACTTGGAGCAAGCTCGATCTTTGACAAGTTGGTAGCAGATAGCCTTAAGAGGGGTGGGTTTACGCTGTTGGAGCGTGAATCAGACCCCGGCCCAAGTCGGGCGGAGGCTGGTCGGCCGCGAAAGTGGCCGGTCGGGTTCCGTTCGGCAGGTCGAGAATTTGAGGTACGCGAACAACGGCG
>NZ_JBHYGG010000034.1:10003-20856 GCF_051859125.1 Gemmata sp. | reverse complement strand
CGAGCGAGGGTTCACGTGAACCCTCGCTCGGCGCTCGGGCTCGGACCACTACGAATGCAACAGATTCGGTATGAGCCCCCCGGTGGAGTGTGAATTGCGGTTCGAATTGCGCCTTCACCGGGGGACTCACCTCCCCCGCTCGCCATGATGCCAAACCAAGAGGCACAACTTGATCGCGAGCGCGACGCGCGTGCGGCTCGTTCACACCCCGATTGCAAGCGGATCGAGGCTGCTGATCGACTGCGAGAACCCGAACATGCCGCCGCCGCCGAAGAGGCCGCCGCCGAACGTCGTCCCCCCGCCGAACGGCGAGAACGGCCCGAACGGGGAGCCGCCGGCCGGGGTCGTCGTCGTCGGGAACGGGATGCCGCCGGTCGTCGGGAACGGCTGCGTCGGCGTGAACGGCGGCACCGTGGGGGGCGGCGCGAGCGGGCTGGTCGCGGGGAACGGGCTCCCCGTCGGCGTCGGGAACGACGGGGCCGGGAACCCGAGCCCCTGCGCCGCGGCCACGTCGAGGATCAGCGCGCCCGCCGGGCCGACCGTGCTCACCAGCGACAACTGCCCGGTCGCCAGGTTCACCCGCCCGAACACCGAGAACGCCGTGCCCTCCTGTTGCAGCGTGACGTACCCGACGTTGAGTGCCGGGTCGATGTCGAACCCGACGCGGTTCGTCACGTTCAGCCCGATCGAGCCCACGGTCCGGTACACGCCGGCGTTCGGGTCGCCGACGCCCACGGCCAGCGTGTCGGTCGTGTGGTCGATCCCGAACACCTGGGTGGTGAGCGCGAGCGTGACGCTGTTGGTGAACGCGATCGCCGCGAGGCGCGGGGTCCGCCCGGCCAGCGGGTCGCCGCCCTGGTAGCGGAGCGGGCTGCCGATCGCCTCGATCGCCCCGGACGACGGGTTCACGGCGAAGTTGCCGCCCGAGAAGTTCACCACCCGGAACTGGTTGCGGACCGGGTCGAAGTCCATCCCCACGCTCGCGCCGGGGGCGACCTGCCCGCCGATCTGCGTGGCCCGGCCGGTCTGCGGGTTGATGAGGTAGATCCGCCCCTGGGTGCTGCGGCCGTAGAGCCCGCCGCCGACGCGGGCGTCGATGTCCGTGACCCGCTCGCCCGGGGCGGCGAGGCCGGTGAGCGGGACCGAGCCGAGCGACACGGTGGGGTTCGCCGAGTCGAACGCGAGGAGCCGCTGCGAGTTGGTGACGCCGTAGAGGATGGCGGGAACCTCGCGGGCCTCGAGCGCTTCGACCGCGAGCCGGGTGCGGGGGGCAGTGGTGCGCGACATGGCGGGTGAGTTCCAAGGGGGCGGGCGACGGCCGCGGCCGCGCGACACGGCGGGGCGTGACCGTCACAACTGCAAACCGAGTACCAGAGCGTGCCGCCGGCGGCCGCCCGCGGCCGTGCCCGGCCGCCTTGTGCGCGCCGGACACACCCGCGGCTCACCGTCGAAGCAGGCTTTGCCGCGACGTAACAGTACCGATACGGGTTTCGCATTATGTTATTGACAGGGTGATTGTCGGGTGTAAGGTTCAGGCACTGTCGCCCGTCTGGGTCGTCGCCCACGTCCCCGAGAGCGTCCCGGCCCGGTGGCAATTACGCCCTGCAGCGGAACGTTGGGTCCGCCGCCTCAATCCGAGTCGCCATCCGGCCCCGTCCGGTCGCGCAACTCGACTCGCCCGCGGAAGTTGGCACCCGGTGTGCGAGCCGGTCCCGCACCTCCGTGGCCGAACGGTTCCGACCGACCCCGCGCCCCGCGATCTGTTCGCCCTGTTGAGACCCCCGCACCCGGTCGTGCTCCGGCCACCCGCCGAAGGGTGGTCGGGCCGTCTCCAGGAAGGCGGTGCCCGATGAGCCCGAACGCTCCCACTCGGTGCGGCCTGTCGGTCCTCGAGCTCCTCGTCGCCGTTTCCATCGTCGGGGTGCTCGCGGCCCTCGTGGTGCCGGGGGTGCAGCGGGTCCGGGTCGCCGCCAAGCGGACCCAGTGCGCGAACAACATGCGGCAGATCGCCGCGGCCGCACAGACGCACGTCACGGCTTACGGCCGCCTGCCGGTCGGGATCCACATGCCCTACGCCCTCAAGGCCAGCCCGCCGTCGATCGCCGACGCCTCCGGCATCCCGCCCCCCGAGCTGCTCTACGACCTGACGCTGACCGACAGCCCGGCCCGCCGCAACAGCGACCCGATCCGGTACGATTTCGGGCCGAACTGGGCGGTGCTGCTGCTCCCGTTCCTCGACCAGGAGCACCTGTACAAGGCCGCCCGGCCCGGCGACTACCTCCCGGGGTACGCCAGCGGCGACGCCGCGAAGCGGGACCACTGGGTGAACGTGCTGAGGGACAAGGTGGTGCCGACGTACCTGTGCCCGGCCGACGCGGGGAACGCGAAGCCGTTCTCGGGGTACACGCAGAAGCCGGGGCCGTGGGCGCGCGGGAACTACGCCGCCAACGCCGGCCCCGGGTGGTGGCAGATGTCGCTCAACGGCCGGTCGTACCCCGAGGCGCACGGCAAGACGGGGCCGGTCATGGCGATCAACTTCGGGGCGGTGCCGGCCGAGATCCGCGACGGCGCGAGCCAGACCGCCATGTTCACCGAGGTGCGGGTCGGGGTGAACGAGCGGGACCCCCGGGGCGTGTGGACCATGGGGTTCCCCGGGGCGAGCATCACCGCGGCCAACGCGATCGGCGACTGCCCGACCCCGAACGACCGGGTCGAGACGTCGGACGACGTCCAGGGGTGCCCGGAGTTCTACTACTCGGGGATCGGCACCCGGCACCAGATGGGGTGCAACACGGGGTTCGCGAACCTCGGGTGGCCGAGCTGGCAGGCCCAGACCCGGAGCCGGCACCCGGGCGGGGTGAACGTGTGCCTGGCCGACGGCGCGGTGGTGTTCGTCCGCGACGCGGTCCACCAGGGCGTGTGGTTCCGGCTCCTCAGCAGCAACGACGGCCAGACCGTCGGCGGGTACACGGACTGAGCCCGGACGCACATGGACCCCGACGACCCCCCGACGACGGCGAACCGGCCCCCGCCCCGAGCGGACCGGACGGAGCACATCGCCAGCAGCAACATTCACGCGCCCCCGCAGCCCGGGGGCGCCGCGGGCGGGCCGCGGCCGCCGGCGCCGGCCCCCGACTTCCCGGCCGTCGGCGACACCCTCGACAACTGCGTGCTGGTTGCCGAACTCGGCCGCGGCGCGTCCGGGCACGCGTTCCTCGCCCGCCAGCCGGCCCTGGCCGACCGCCCCCTCGTCCTGAAGGTGACGCGGCACTCGTCCCGCCACGAGCACCTGAACCTCGCCCGGCTCCAGCACACGCACATCATGCCGCTGTACTGGGCCACCGCGGTCGGGGCGACCGGCCTGC
Source organism: Gemmata sp. (assembly GCF_051859125.1). Lineage (NCBI taxonomy): Bacteria > Pseudomonadati > Planctomycetota > Planctomycetia > Gemmatales > Gemmataceae > Gemmata > Gemmata sp. The sequence goes on along the minus strand of NZ_JBHYGG010000034.1, from coordinate 17,491 downwards.
GGGTGCTGGCGATGCCGTACCTGGCCCGGACGACGCTGGCCGCCCTGGTGCACCGGCTCGGCGACCGGCCCGTCCGCGACTGGACCGGGGCCGCGGCGCTGCGGGTGCTGGAGGGCGACCAGGACTCGGTGCCGGTGCGGATCGCCGCCCAGCCGCACCTCGCCGGGGCGCTCGGCCGGGCGTCGTGGGTCGAGTTCGTGGCCCGCACCGGGCAGGCCATCGCCGAGGCGCTGGCCTACGCCCACCAGCGCGGGCTCGTCCACCTCGACCTGAAGCCCGCGAACGTGCTCGTCACCCCGGACGGCCAGCCCATCGTCCTGGACCTCGACGTGGCCCGGCAGCCGATCCCGGCGAACACGCCCACGGTCCCGTGGCTGGGCGGCACGTGGCTGTACATGTCGCCCGAGCAGCGGGCCGCGATCACCGCCCTTTCGGGCCTCGACCCGATCCCGCGGGCCGTGGACGGCCGGTCCGACCTGTACTCGCTCGGGCTCATCCTGGCCGGGGCGCTGGCCGGGACGCCGGGCGACGAGCCCCCGCCCGACCCCCGCGACTTGCCCCGGCTCAACCCGCACGTGTCCCGGGGGCTGGCCGCGGTCGTGGCGAAGTGCCTGGCCCCGGACCCGGACGACCGGTACCCGACCGGCACCGCGCTGGCCGAGGACCTGGGCCGGCACCTGAGCGAATTGCCGCTGCGGGGGGTGCGGGACACGCTCCCCGAGCGTTGGCGGAAGTGGCGGCGGCGGCGGCCCCTGGGCCTGCCCCTCGCCGTGCTGCTCGCCGCGTTCTGCGGCACCGCCGCGGCCGCCGGCCTCGCCCTGTACCAGCGGAACGAGGACCGCCGCCGCGAGGTCGAGGCCGCGCTGCACGACGGGGAGCAGTACCAGCGGCTCGGGCAGTACGAGGCGGCCGTCGGCCGGTTCCTGGCCGGGGCGGACCTCGCCGAGCGGACCCACGGGGCCGACTCCGTCCGGGCCGAACTCGCCGCCCGGGTGCGCGAGGCCCGGCAGCGGCAACTGGCGAAGGAACTCGACGCGGTCGTCGGGCAGATGCGGTTCCACGCGCTCCAGGACCACACCCCGCGGCGGCTCCAGTGGGTGCTCGAAGGGGCCGGCCGCAAGCTGTGGGCCGAGCGCCGCGTCCTGCTCGACCGCTCGGGCGGGCCGATGGAACAGGCCGCCGAGGCCGACATCCGCGACCGGCTCCTGGAACTGGTCGTCCTGTGGACCGACCTGCACGCCCGGCTCGCCCCGGTCGCGCACGCCGGGGCCGCGCGGGACGAGGTCCGCGAGGTGCTCGCCGAGGCCGAGCGGGCGTTCGGGCCGTCGCTGGGGCTGGGGCTGGCCCGCGAGCAGAACGGGGAGCCGCCGGCCGGGCCGCGGCCCGAACCGCGGGCGGCGTGGGAGTTCTGCGCGCTGGCCCGGGCGGCGCTGGCCCGGGGCGACGCGGCCGCCGCGGTCACGCTCTGCGAGGCGGCGGCCGCCCGCGAGCCGCTCGGGTTCGTCCCCAACTTCTACCTCGGCGTGAGCCTGCTGAGGGCCGAGCGGTACGACCGGGCGGCCCGGGTGCTGGCGCTGTGCGTGGGGCAGAACCCGGGGGCCGAGTGCCTGGTGCTGCGGGGGCGGGCGCTCGCGGGACTGGGCGAGGTCGAACTCGCGCTGGCCGACTTCACCCTCGCCGTGGAGCGCGGCCCGGAACTGGGGGTGGCGTACCTCGCGCGCTCGCAGGCGCTCCGCCGCCTGGGCCGCACCCGCGAGGCCGACGTCGACGAGAAGACGGCCCGCTCGTTGGGGGAGTGACGGCGCGGCGCAACTCACGCCAGCGCGGCCTCGTCGGTAACGCACCCGGGTAGGTCCGGGTCGGGCGCGCCCCGGTCCGGCCCGCCGGGGTCCGGTCCGTGTGCCAGACGCCCGGGCGAGTGATCAGCGGCGGCCGCGGCGGGGGGAGTGCATGGGGGCTGGGGCGGTGTTGCGCCGCCCGATCCCGGTCACCTCGACCAGTACCGCCAGCGCCAGCAGCAGTCGGTGGGCGGCCGGGTCGCCGGCCCCCGCCGGGGCCACCTCGGCGACGTGCCCTTCGGGGTCACCGAACCCGGACACCGTGAGCTTCGCCTTCCCCTGCTGCACCGCGTCGACCGCGTCGGCCATCGCCTCCGACCGCACCGTCCCGAGCCGCCGGCCGTCCGGCAACGACACCGCCAGCCCGACCAGGTCGGCCGCACTCCCCATCGCACCGATCGCCGCCAGCGGCTCGCCGTCCGTGTCCACGAACGTGAGGTCGGCCCGGTTCCCGAGGACCTGGCCGCGGAGCTTGAACGTGCCGACCTTTTGGCCCGCGGTGTCGAGCAGGTCGGCGTCCACCTGCGTCGGGGCGAGCGACGACAGCTTCGACGCGGTGGTGCGACGGACCACGAGCGACACCAGGTTGTCCCCGCCCTCGTCCTCGCGCACGTCCCACCGCACCGGCTTCGTCGACCCGAACAGCATCCCGAGCAGGTCGAACGGGCGCTTCTCCTTGCGGACCACGGCCAGCGGAGTCTTCTTGTCGTCCGGTGCGTACACGCGGTGGGTGACCTTGGCCGCCCCGCCGAGCTTGAACCCGGTGAACGCCTTGCCGCGGACGACCAGTTTCAGGCGAGTGAAGAGGGCGGGGGTACCGGGCGGCGGGGCGGCCGTCGGCTTCTGGTGCGGCTCGGCCTCGGGCGCGGCTGCCGCGGGAATCGTGAGCGGGGTCTGACAGGCCGGGCACTTCGCGCGCCTGCCGGCCTGCTCGTCACTGACTTTGAACTTCTTTCCACACCCCACACCGGGGCAGACGACCGCGATTGGCATCGGGAGAACTCCCAATCGGTGAGTGAACGGGACGGTGAACAGTCGCGCCAATCACAACCTTAACCACAATGTCGCCGGCGGAAAAGACACTGTTACCGGCTCCAGAGCGGGTCCCCTGTTCGATCAGTCGGACACCGAGCGCGTACCACGCGAACACCTCGGCACCGCCCTGACGCCAGGGGACCGCACCAACATCGAATACCCTCCGCCGCCGAAAGAATCCCCGCAAGCCGCGTGCGTTGCGATGAGGGCGATCAGCCCTGACATTCCGGAGGCTCGCGGTTCCAGCGGGCACCATTTTGGCCCTCGACCCGGGGCGGTACAAGAGCGCCGCGTGCGTTTACCACCGGCACCGCCGCGGGAACGCGTTCTGGGAGAGTGACAGTCGGTTGTCACTGGCGTGACGGCCGGCCGACCCCGTAGAGCTGTTCGGCACCGCCTCGGCGGTGACGGTCCGTTGTCACTGTCGTGTGATGAGAGGCCAGCGAAAGAACCATCCCGGTGCGGCCAAGTGATCCTAAGGAGGGGAAGCTGTGGTGAACGAGTGCGAGGAGACTGGGCTTCGACATGCTTCAGGGCGGGCGTTCAGACCGACCCAGGAGCTTCGTTTTCATTCAAGTCGGTTGGCCATGAGAGCGGTTCGGCGCCTGCCCGCCACAGTTCTGGGTACATGTCGCCGCTGATCGTCAGCGCGCAGCCATCGGCCATCGCCTTTGCGCACACCCGCCGGAACTCCGCGAGTTGCGGGTGCGGCGACCACCACCCGGCGAGCCGCCGAATCTCCTGTGCGAGCCGGGCCAGACGGTCGCCCGCGATCACGAGCGTCGGGCTTTTGTACCGCAGCAGAGCGATCTCTCGCAGGACTGCGTACGGGCCAGACTCAGCGCGGCAGCGATTGTAAATCAGTTCGTAGAACCGCTGATTCAGATACAGCGCGCGGTGGTTGGTGTGATCGTCCGGCGGGGACCAGGAGTAGCACACAAGGAACGCCACCCGCTACGCCCTCCGCCGCCGAACAACCAGCTCACCTGCGGCGGCCGGCCTTGCGGCGGCCGACAGGTGCAGTGCCGGGTTCGGCGTCTGGGGCCGACCCGTACCGCTCGGCGTACTCGTCATGTTGCAGCCGCGACTCGATGTCCACGGCGGACGCCCACGCCACCGCCGGCGACGGCCGCCCCGTCGCCATGAAGTCTGCCACAACCTGATGGGCTGGCCCCTCGGGCACGAAGCTCGCCGCCCGATACCACTGCGTCTCGCCCCAGCACCAGTGCAGGGCATGCCCCGGCGGCCCGGTCGGGTCGAGCGGGGCCAGCCACTCGCCCGCCCCAGCCGGCCCCGCAGGGCGGCTGTACTCGAAGTACCACCCCCAGTCCGGGTGCTTGATCAGGATCAGCTGTGTCTCAGGCTCCCGACTACCGCTATTCCCGGTCGGGGCAGACGGGTCGTGCCACTGCAACTCGGCAACCGGCTGGTATCCCCAGTGCTCGTCGTAGGGCAGGGCCATGACCGCGAACACCTCGTCGGGCGTCGGGTCGAGCGACTCCTCGCAGTTCGGTCCTCGGAACAACACCCGCTGTGGCTGCCCCACGCCAGAAGCCCTCCGCCGAACAAAAAGCTCAGCAGCCGCGGCCGTGAGCGCTGAGCGTCAGGAACCGCTACCGGGGCCCCGGTCTGCTGCAGCGTTCGGTTCGGGGTCTGCGACCCACTCCGACCGGAGCAGCCCGTAGACCACCCCGTCCTGCCACTCCCCGGCCACCCGATAATGCTGCCGCAGCACGCCCTCCCGGCGGAACCCCAGCTTCTCCAGGTGGCGTATCGACGGGGCGTTCCGCGGGTCGGCGTCGGCGAACACCCGGTGCAGCCCCAACCGCCCGAACGCGAACCCGAGCACCGCCGGCAGGGCGGCCGCCACGTGCCCGCGACCCCAGTGGACCCGGCCGAGGGCGAACCCCAGTTCGGCCCGCCGGTTGGCTGGGTCAAGGGCGGCCAGGGTGCAGGTGCCCACCACCGCACCGCCGGCCTCGATGCCCCACTGGAACAGGGTGCCGGCCCGGAACCCGGCGCGGATGTCGGCGAGCAGGGCGGCCGCCGCGGGCAGGTCCGGCAGGGTGCCGAACCCCCAGTACCGGGTCACCGCCGGGTCGCCGAACACGGCGAACAGGGCCGGCACGTCGGCGTCGGTCAGCCACCGCAGCCGAACCCGCCCGGCGTCGAGCGTCGGCAGCCTGTCGCCGAGGTCGAAGCCCGCCACCCCCATCCGCGCTCCCTCCGCCGAACTTGGAATTAGTTTGCGCGAGCAGAACGCTTGCTCATTGCGCGTTGCGCAAACTAACACCGGTAAAACCACCCGTTAGTTTGCGCGGCGCGCAAACTAACAGGGTAACAGCCAAATTGCGCCGGGCCGCCGATGACCCACGCAGGTGGCACGTCTGCGAGATTGTCCAACGCCGATACCTCTCCGTCAAGCATCCGGATTCGCGTCGGGGTTGGTCCGTCGCTCATCTGGTGATCCCGCGGGGTCGGGTCCACGGCGTAGCCCGCTCTCGGGTGAAGTTGAGGTCCAAATTCTTGTGTGACGCGAACGACCATTGCGGAGAGTGGCACTCGTGTGCGAGGAGTCGGGGATCGTTCGCGAGGCTCTCCCCTACGTTCGCGAAGAGTTGGCCTCGTTCGCGAAGAGTTTGGAGTCTTCGCGAAGAGTCGGCGTCGATTGCGGAGACCCCTCCCCAAACTCGCCGCACACACGTTCCCGCTACACCTCAACCGCCGGACGACACCATCAACGGAGGCGGCCCGTGTGCGGGCGGTACTCGGGTAGCCCCAAGTTACCGGTCGCACACGGGCCGCAATTTACGCTCGGCGAACGGGGTCGCGTTAGCGGCTCCCCACCGAGGGCTGGGCCGGCTTCTGCGGCGCCAGGAGCCAGCTCCCGAACCCGCTCCGGCCGCTCGGGGTCGGTGCGGCCGGGGCCGCGGGCGGGGTCGGCACCGAGGGCAGCGTGCCCGGGCCGGGCGTCGCGACCGGGGCGCCGATCGGCCGCGCGTCCTTCGCTTCCTTCTCCAGCTTGTCGCTCGCGATCTTCCCGACCTTCTGGAAGAACGACGACGAGTCCTCGACCACCTTGTTCGTCTTCACCTCGGTCTCGATCTGGAGGTTCCCGTTGAGCCCCTTGCCGACGCTCAACTTGTACCAGCCACAGTACCAGCCGATGCCCGCGAACCCGACCACCAGTAGCCCGATCAGGGCGAGTAAGTTCCGCATTGTGGTGTCCCCGTGGCGAGTGAAAGTCGACGCCCCGAATACCACCCGCCCCCCGGCCGGACAAGCCCAGCTTCGCGCGCCCGCTCGTCCGTTCCGCGGCCGGGGACGGTCGGTCACTCGCTCCGCGAGTGACACCAGCAGCGCTCCGAGACGGGCGGGTCGGTGTTGCCGCGCCGGGGCGCGACTCGCGGAGCGAGTCGCCCACCGACTCCGACTCCCGAACGCCACCGCCCCGCGGCCCCGCAATTCCGTGCGACCGGTCCGGGCGCGTGGTACACTCCAGGCATGATTTACACGATCTCCCCCGCCGCCGCGGCCGAGACGCCGGACGCGCTGCGGCTCGCCTTCGGCACCCCCGAGCGGGCCGAACCGTACCTCGCCGCTCTCGGCGGGGGCGAGCGCGACCCGGTGGGGCTGTTCGTCGCCCGGTCCGGGGACGGGCGGATGTGTGGGGCGATCCTGGCGCAGCCGCTCCGGGGCGGGCTCGGGGTCGCGTGGCCGCCGCGGGCCGACTCGCCCGAGGCCGAGGACGCGCTCGTCCACGCGGCCGCCGACTGGCTCCGGCGGTCCGGGGTGAAGGTGTGCCAGGCGTTCGCGACCGACGACGAGCTCCCCGACCTCGGGCCGCTCGCCCGCAACGGGTTCGTCCGCACCACCGAACTGATCTTCCTCCGCCGCCCGCTCGCGGCCGACGAGGTGCCCCCCGAGCCGAAGCACCCGATCGTGTTCGAGCCCGAGGGCCCGCCGTTCTCGGACCGGTTCCGCACCGCCCTGCTCGCCACCCACGAGCGGAGCATGGACTGCCCCGAACTCACCGGCGGGCGGACCGAGGAGGAGCTGCTCGCCGGGTTCTCGGACTCGGGCACCGGGAACGAGTGGTTCCTGGCCGTCGACCGCGAGGTGGTGCTGGGCGTGGTGCTGTTCGCCCCCGGTCCCGAGCCCGACGTCGTGGAGCTGTCGTACCTGGGCGTGGTCCCGCTGTTCCGCAAGTGCGGGTACGGCGGCGAGCTGCTCGACTTCGCGGTGGCCGCCGCGACGCTGTCGAAGGTCAAGGCGCTGGTGGTCACCGTCGACGCCCGCAACGAGCCCGGGCTGAAGCTGTACACCCGCCGCGGGTTCGTCGAGACGCTGCGGCAGTCGGTGTTCCTGGCGCAGTGGCCGACCGAGTAGCGGCCCGGCTCGGACGAAATCCGTTGGAGATCCGCCGGATGTGGCTGGCGGGGCGGCCCCCGGGGGGGCGGCGAACAAACAAAAGCCCGGTGGGGGGGAGGGGGGGGCCCCCCTGGCGGGGCGCCTTTTCGGGCCCGGGCTGGAGCCCTTGCCCAAAAATCCCGGCCGGCAGGGCCACCCCGCCCCGCCGCGGGGGGCGGACCGACGGGGGGTGCTTCTTTTGCCT